>JBAPTX010000553.1:0-1565 GCA_049282375.1 Calditrichia bacterium | reverse complement strand
GAGCTCCGCAGGGGGAAGTGCAAATGATTCATTCCAAAGCACTGGCCCGGGTGGACCCGGAATGGCGTTACCCCACCATGTGCAATCATACCGCAACTCACCTGCTGCAGGCTGCTTTGAGAAAAGTGCTGGGTGACCATGTTCAGCAGGCCGGATCACTGGTGGCACCGGACCGTCTTCGTTTTGACTTTTCTCATTACAAGAAAATTGAACCCGCCGAACTTCAGGAAATTGAAATGCGGGTTAACCGGCAAATTTGGCAAAACGAACCGTTGGAAGTATTCACAACCAGTTATGATAAAGCGCGCGAAAAAGGTGCAATGGCCCTGTTCGGAGAAAAATATGGCGATCAGGTCCGGGTGGTCTCTATTAAAGATATAAGCATGGAATTATGCGGGGGAACCCATGTCCGGCGAACAGGTGAAATTGGCAGCTTCCTGATAATGCAGGAAAGCAGTATTGCCAGCGGTGTTCGGCGAATTGAGGCTATAACGGGACCCAAAGCGCTGGTGTTTTCACAGATGTCGAGGGATGTTATTTTTGAATTGCAGCAGCAACTGAACACAACTGCACAGGAAATTCCCGGGCGCATTCGCACGATGGGTTCCGAGCTGAAGGAAATGGAGCGCCAGCTTCATAAGCTACGGGCAGAACAGGTGTTAAACCGGATGGATGATTTAGCCGGAAAAGCAGAAAAAATCGGAAATATTAATTTTGCGGTTGAAAAATTTACTAACATGGAAATTGATCAGTTAAAATTGGCCGGCGATAAATTCCGGCAGAAGGTAAAAAATGGGGTTTTACTGCTGGTAAATATTACGGACAATAAATTAACTTTTGTCTGTGCGGTTACAGATGATTTAATCCGGGACAAAAAGTTGCAAGCCGGAAAATTGGTCAGTGAGGTTGCCGGGGTAACCGGCGGCGGAGGTGGCGGCAGGCCCCATTTAGCCACTGCCGGCGGAAAAAACCTGAATAAACTCGATAATGCGGTAAATTTATTGAGAGAAAAATTAAAAGCCCTGTCAAATTGAGGGATAAGTATTTGTAAAATATCTATTGCAGGGTATTAATTTTTTTATATATTCATTAAGTTTTATCAAACGACGAAGTCATTTTGCACCTGAATTATATGATTAAAAACTGTCTTTCTGCTTTTCTTTTAAAATTTAAAAAATAATTTTCTCCATGAGAGGAGGTGATGAAGGTTATCAGGTAATAGCAAGTCCTTGTTTGAAGAGAACCATTAACTAAATCTGTATGGAGGTTTGCATGAGGTATTTTTCTATTGTAGTACTGGCTTTACTCTGTTTCAGTCTGGCATTTGCCCAGGGAACAGAGGAGTCTTTTTCACCCAAACCGACGGTCATGGACCGTTCTCCCTACCAGTCGGCCATCAACTATTCCAACCCCACCGATGCCCCGTTTGATCTGCAGACATCATTCGATCTGCAAGTGGCCTCGGGCGATCTGGGAAATGCCGGTGCGGAGTTCGACGGGACCTATTATTATACGACGCGTTGGGCTTCCAACCTGATTCACCGCTACGACATGAGCGGCAATAT
>JBAPTX010000552.1:0-2037 GCA_049282375.1 Calditrichia bacterium | reverse complement strand
GCATAAAATGGCCCGGGAAACAAAAGCAATAAAAATACTTGTCGTGGATGATGAACCGGATCTTCAGCAATTGATCCTGCAGAAATTCAGGAATAAAATTAAGGCAAAGGAATATGAATTCAGCTTTGCGGAGAACGGCACAGAAGCACTGTCAAAAATTGCAGACGATCAGACGATCAATTTGATTCTGACCGATATCAATATGCCGCGGATGGACGGACTCACTCTGCTGGAAAAAATAAAGGAACTGAACAAACCCCTGCTGAAATCCATAATTGTATCTGCCTACGGGGATATGGAAAATATCCGAACCGCCATGAACCGGGGTGCATTCGATTTTGTTACAAAACCCATTAATTTCACCGACCTGGAAACCACCATTTCCAAAACTTTAATGGAGCTTTCCATATTAAAAAACGCCCTGCAAAACCATGATGAATACATTGCTTTACAGCAGGAATTAAATATTGCCCGCAATATACAGCTTTCCATTTTGCCGAAGTTCTTACCGGAAACATTATCCAATAACGGGTTTGAGATCAATGCCGCCATTGAAACCGCCAAAGAAGTGGGCGGCGATTTCTATGATTATTTCACGATTGATAATGATCGGGTGGGATTTTTAATCGGGGATGTTTCCGGCAAAGGAATTCCAGCCGCTATTTTTATGGCAGTCAGCAAAACCACCCTGAAAGCCACTGCCTTACGAGGTCTGCCGGCCAATGAATGTTTACAAGTGGTGAACAATGTCCTGTTTCAGGAAAGCCTGCTGAATGTGTTCGTCACTGCTTTTTACGGTGTTTTAAATATCCACACGGGAGAGCTGGCCTGGTGCAATGCAGGACATAATCCCCCCTGGTTGATTTCCGGCAACGGAGAAATGAAAATGCTCCGGGAAGGCGATGGAATCCCCATGGGTTTTATTCAAAACTCGCGGTATTCTATCCAAACCCATCAATTTAAAGAGGGCGAAATTTTATTTCTTTATACCGATGGGGTAACCGAAGCAATGGATGAGGCGGAAAATGAATTTTCGGATGAGAATCTGGAAAAAACATTAACAGCAAATGCCCACCTGCCCCTGCCGGAACTGAACAGAGCGGTGTTCCGGGAAGTCCGGAACCACACCCGCAATTTCCCCCAGTCAGACGATATAACCGTTCTGTCGCTCCGCTATTCCCACCATCACGATAGCTGAATTTTCCTTAAACCCTGCGAAACAACTTCCCGGCAGCAGCCCGTTTCCCGCTGCCCGACCACCCGGATTGATGGTGGCAAATTCTCCTCATCCGGAATTTCTGCATCTGCGCAGAAATGAAAACTTTTTGCGCAGTATCGCCAAGAAACTGAATTTCCCTGATCCCTATATTTTAAGGCATGAGTTCGCCAGGAATATAAGGCGCTTTTCGAATGGCGCCGGCGGGCATGCCCCTGACTCTAAAAAATTTCATACTCAGGAACAGGATAAAACCTTATGATTGAAAAAAATCCCCAATTAAAAGAACAACAGTACGACCGGGCAATCACCTTTGTGCAGATATTCTCGGGAGCGGGTATGGGCCTGCTGGTGGGCATAATTGTTGGCTTATCCGTTTCGGAAGTGGTCAGCATAATTCTGGGCGCACTGGCAGCACTGCTGGCAGCTTTTCTGGGATTGCAGGATCAGCAGTGCGCAAAAAAACAGGAGGGCGAACCGGCGGCGGCTTTTAACCGTACCCGGATGGTGGGGTTACGGGCGGGCAGTTTCGGAATTGCCTGTGCGGTGGCCATCCTGCTGGGCGTATTTCTTCGCACCCATAATGTGCTTTCCAGCAATATTTCCTTGAAGGAGCAGGTGGCGCTCTGGCAGCAGGCGGGATATGACAAGAAAGACGCGTTGCAGTATGTTGCCTACCAGAGATTGAAAATCCTGCCGGAATCAATGGAAGTAAAATCGGGCAGCGAAGCTGTACCGGAAAGCCGGGCATCTCTGGGCGTCCTGTTCAGCGGTGAAGGAACCCAAAATTTCTGCAATGATCTTTCCTTTCAAACCAACGG
>JBAPTX010000551.1:0-11150 GCA_049282375.1 Calditrichia bacterium | reverse complement strand
CCTGTGCTGCGAGGGGTAAAGCGGCAAATAAAACGAACAGAACCAGAACGATATTTATACTCAAACGCATAGAACCTCCTGATGCCGGTTAATTTACTTGATAATGTTTAATGCAATTCCTCATAAGATGAATTTTAGAGGAATTTTTTTTAAAAACAAGCTGAAATCTGCTGAATGCATGATCATCGAAAATATTCCGGCAATCTGCATTTTACTTTCCCTGTTCTTTTAACCGCAGGCCTCTGGAGACCAGAAATAATTCAGACAGTTCAAAAATTCCCTGCACCAGCAGCGCCAGCAGTGCCGCCGGAATTGCCCCTTCCAGTATCAGGCCGATATTATCCAGCCGGATACCGGTTAAAATGGGCTGGCCGTAGCCGCCGGCGCCGATCAGCGCGCCCAGGGTCGCTGTGCCCACATTGATGACTGCAGATGTTTTAATCCCGGCGAGAATGCTGCGGGAGGCCAGCGGCAGTTCAATCAGCCGCAGTCTGGCATTTTGCGGCAGACCGAGCGCAGCCGCCGATTCGTGCAGGGGCACCGGGATATCCTGTAATCCCGAATAGGTATTTCGCACAATAGGCAAAAGACTGTAGAGAAAAAGTGCGACGATCGCCGGTTTTGCCCCGATCCCGAACAGCGGAATCATAAAAACCAGCAGTGCCAGCGACGGAATGGTTTGGATAATGCCCACAACCGCAAGAATGAACTGTCCGGATTTACGGCTCCGGTAAGCCAGTATGCCCAGCGGAATTGCCAGCAGGATAGCTGCGGAGAGGGAGATCAGAACCAGAAAAAGATGTTCCAGAGTGCGGGTGGCGAGCCTTTCCCGGAATCCGGCTGCTTTGACTACCGGCTTCTGGTTAAATTCCCGGGAAACGAATCGGGAAGCAACAGTACTTTCGCTGATGCCTTTAATTTTTACCGCCAGATTCATTTCCACCATCCGCCGGCGGGAAATGCGGCCCTGCAATTGCAGAATTTTCCGGATAAGGGCAGGTGTTTTTTCCCGAAGCGCCAGCCGGTACAGGATCACCGCCTGATAATCGCTGAAATAATGAAGGTCGTCCTCTAAAACAGCCAGATCGTAGTATTCAATGGCAGCATCCGTCGTGTAGAGTTCGGTCACATCAATGGCGCCGCTTGCCAGCCCCCGGTAGGCAAGATCATGATCCAGTCCGCGGACCTGCTGCTGGGGAAGGTTGTAGAATTTCTGCAGTCCCGGCCAGCCGTCCGCCCGGTCCATAAATTCATTGCTGAAACCGAATTTCAGGTCCGGATACTTTTTTAGACCGGATATTTTCTGCAGATGCAGGCGGCGGGCCGTTTCCTGCTTCACGCCCAGGGCATAGTTGTTGGAGAACCCCAGCGGTTGGCTCATTCCTATATTCAGGGAATTCAGTTTTTCTTCCAGTTCGGAAATATTCCCGATGGTATCCGAAACGAAGATTTCCTGGATGAGCGTGCCGGTATATTCGGGGTAAATATCGATATCCCCTTTCAAGAGCGCGCTCCACAAAATGCGGGTTCCGCCCAGTTCCCGCAAATGTTTTGTATTGGGTTGAACCGTCATTGCTGTCTGGCGGATAATTTCTGCGAGAATTACGGATTCGGTAAATTTTTTTGAGCCGATTTTCAAGACCGGCTGTTCCGCTTGGGCGGAATTCAAAAGGCAGATCATCATCAAAAGAATCAGCAGCCGGTATCTCATCAGGTATCTGCCCTTTCTCCGGGCAGTGTTTGCCGCTGGGCCTGGATAAAACGGGTGACGAATGGCGTGGCAGGATTTTCTTGCATTTCCCTGAAAGTACTGCTCTGCACTATCTTTCCATTTTGCAGCAGGGTGATCGAATCTCCAAAATAGACTGCTTCGTTTAAATCGTGGGTAACCAGTACTACCGTTTTATGCAAAGTGGTAAAAATTTCCTTTAAATCCTTTTGTAAATCATAACGGATCATGGGGTCCAGCGCCCCGAGCGGTTCGTCCAGCAGCAGGATGTCGGGCTCAAGCATCAGCGCCCGCATTAAACTGATGCGCTGGCGCTGTCCCCCGGAAAGCTGCAGGGGATAGCGCTCCAGCAGCCCGGGATCCAGTTTGGTTAATTCCTGCAATTCGGAAATTTTGTTTTCGATGGCAGATTTTTGCCAGCCGAGATATTTGGCCATTAACCCGATATTCTGCCGTGCCGTCAGGTGCGGAAACAAACCGCCCTCCTGAATTACATAGCCTGTCTGCCGCCGGATTTGCTGAATATTTGTGGGGCTTAAAATTTGATCCTGCACACGGATTTCGCCCTTCTCCGGATACAGCAGTCCCACCAACAGCCGGATCAGGGTTGATTTTCCGCAGCCGCTGGGGCCGATTAAAACAGCCGTTTGTTCGGCCGCTATCTGCAAACTGATGCGGTTCAGGGCAACAGTCCCGTTAAAGGATTTCGTAACATTCCGCAGTTCAATCATTTGGTCTTTCAATATGACAGGATGCCGGTTTAATAAATTCATTTTCATCTGCCGTCATCATGAAATAATGTAAAAGCAGCAGAGGGTAAACTCAAATTGAATCAGTGCTAATTTTAACGGGTAAATTCCCGAATTGCTTTACCCGCCCGGTTTTAGAGCCGTTTAATGTTCCCGGATGTGTTGAAAAAAATTACTAAAACCGGATGATTCCACATCCGCAGCCGATATTAAAGAAACCAATATGAAATTAGAACATCTTTATACAAATCTAGGCCATTTTTCTTCTTCTTCAATTTTAAGTTGACAAAGACAATATTTTTTCTAAATTGAAAACAAATGAAAGATGGTCCGGGATGAACATCAACCAGATTAGAAGAACCTTTCAATGCCAAACCGTTTTATTTTGAATTTATACCTGATTTTACCTTAGCGCCTCCATGCTTTAAACTGACGCAAGTTAAGCGTCATTTATATAAATAAACCCGCTTTTCCCGCAGTTGAATAGTGCCTACAGAGGTGTAGTATGGAAATGACACCCGGGCAGTTTGCCGGAAATAATCAGATCTTAAAATATCTGAAGAGTCTGGAAGCGCGGATTTCGCGGATTGAAGCACATCTGAAACTTCAACCGGCGCAGGTGAAGGAAGAAGAGGGCGTTGAACTGAAGCTTCCCTCCTTTTCTTCTTTATCTTCCGGCGATTCCCTTGAATTTCATATCGGGCAGTTCTGGTTTGCCAAAGTTGGAATTGTGGTCCTGGCCTTCGGACTGGTTTTCCTTCTGACATTTCCCTATCAAAATTTACCGGTATTTTTTCCCAGCCTTATCGGGTATTTCATTACCGCCGGACTTTTTATTTTTGGTCACCTGTGGAAAGAATCCTTTGTTTTAGTTTCCCGCTATCTGGTGGGCAGCGCCCTGCTGCTCTTGTATTTTTCCACATTGCGGCTGCACTATTTTTCCGCCGAACAAACCGTTTCCCTCCATTCTCTGGAAATTGCACTGCTGATTGGGGCTGTCATCATACAGTTTGTGGTTTCCCTGAGAAGAAAATCAATCTATTTAAGCACCATGAGTCTCGCCGCGGGATATTTAACGGCTGTACTGGCGGGTAATGCGTATGTCATATTTGTACTCAACACAATTCTGGCATTTCTGGTTGTCTTCATTACCCTGAAATATCAGTGGATGCCGTTTTTTATAACCGGCATCATCTTTACCTATCTGGTCCATTTGATCTGGGCTATCAACAATCCTGTACTGGGAAATCAGTTGCACCTGGTGTCTTCCCATCCCTGGAATTTGCTGTTTTTAATGATTTACAATATTATTTTCGCGGGCGGCATCCTGTTCAGGAATAAAGAGATCCCGGAAAACAACCCCATGATTGCCGCCGCCTTTTTCAACTGCCTGGGCGCTTATGGTTTATTTCTGGTTCTGACAGTCAGCAAATTCCGGCAGGATTTAGGTTTGTTGCACCTGCTGATTTCCGCAGTGTTCATTTTAATGGCCATTATTTTCTGGGTCCGGGAACACAGCAAATACTCCACCTTTTTTTATGCGATGTTCGGATATTCGGCGCTTAGTGTGGCGATAATTGCCCAGTTCGCATCCCCGGATTTTTACATCTGGCTGTGCTGGCAAAGTTTACTGGTGATTGTCACCGCCATCTGGTTCAGGTCTAAAATAATAGTGGTTGCCAATTTTATCATTTATCTGCTGATTTTTATATCCTACCTCATTATTGCCGGAAGGGTAAGTATTGTCAGTCTCAGTTTCGGTATCGTGGCCCTGCTGAGCGCACGCATCATGAACTGGAAAAAGCACCGGCTGGATCTTAAAACGGAATTGATGCGGAATGCATTTCTGGCCACTGCATTTTTCATAATCCCTTATTCTCTTTATCACGCTGTACCCTCCCGCATGGTTATTCTGGCGTGGGCGGCGGTGGCGCTGACATACTATCTTATCAGCATTCTCTTAAATAACAAAAAATACCGCTGGATGGCGCTGTTTACAATGCTGCTGACCGCGGCCTACCTGCTGGTTATCGGGGTGGCAAGACTGGAGCCGATGTTCAGGATAATTTCGCTGCTGGCAGTAGGTATATTGTTGCTGATCATTTCCCTGCTTTACACAAAGTACCGGTCGAAGTCCTCACCCGAACAGGCTGTTAAATGAGAGCAGCGGTAGTATTTGGCAGAAATTGTTTTCTCTTTAATTAAAAATAAAATAACGACAGAAATTTAAAAAATGGTGGAAGCATAATGGACAATGGCAGGCGGAAATTTCTGAATATTATCATTGCCGGGGGAATAGCGGGCTGGGTCGCCAGTGTTATTTATCCGGTTATTTCCTATTTAAAACCGCCTAAGATACCGGAAGCGCAGGTGAATTCAGTTAAAGGCGGAACCGTTTCCGATTTTCCGCCCAACAGCGGCCAGATTATTCAGTTCGGGCGTATTCCGGTAATCCTTATCAGAACGGTTGACGGGAAGTTCAAGGCATTTGAAGCGACCTGCACCCATCTGGACTGCATTGTTCAATATCGCACCGATACCCACCGGATCTGGTGCGCCTGTCACAATGGGGTCTATGATTTAAATGGCAGGAACATATCCGGGCCGCCTCCCAAGCCGTTGACGCAGTATAATGTTAATATTTCCGATGACGAAATCTTTATAACCAAAGCATAAAGCAGGCCTATGAAATCTTCCAACAGACTTTTTGAATGGTTCGATAAGCGGTATGATTTGTATCCCCTCATTAAATTTTCCAAAGAAAAGAAGGTGCCGGTGCACCACCACTTTGTCTGGTATTATATGGGTGGTGTAACCCTTTTCCTGTTCATCGTTCAGGTTGTTACCGGTATTCTGCTGCTGCTCTATTACCGGCCGGGGATTGAATCCGCTTTCGAGAGCATGCGCTTTATTCTGACCAAAGTGAACTTCGGCTGGCTGATCCGTTCCGTGCACAGCTGGTCGGCAAACCTGATGGTGTTTTTCATATTTGTGCATATGTTCAGCACATTTTTTACCCGGGCTTACCGCAAGCCGCGGGAACTGACATGGGTGACCGGCTTCTTTCTGTTTGCGCTGGCGCTGGGATTCGGATTCAGCGGCTATCTGCTGCCCTGGAACGAACTGGCCTATTTTGCCACCAAAGTGGGGACGGATATTGCCGGCGCCGTGCCGCTGATTGGCGACCCTATGCTGAAGTTCCTGAGGGGCGGGGAGGATGTTACCGGGGGCACCATTACCCGTTTTTATGCTTTTCATGTGGCCATGCTTCCGGCTATCTTCACGGTTCTGTTAACTATTCACCTTTTGTTTGTGCAGCGCCAGGGAATGAGCGAACCGGAAATGATCGAAAATCAGCCGGAAAAGGAAAAGAAGTTTATTCCTTTTTTCCCCAATTTTGTGCTGCGGGATGCGCTGCTCTGGTTTGTGGTACTGGATATTCTTTTATTTCTGGCGGTTTTCTATCCCTGGGAACTGGGCTCGAAAGCGGATCTATTCTCTCCCGCACCGGCCGGAATTAAACCGGAATGGTATTTCATGTTCATGTTCCAGACGCTGAAATATCTGCCGGCACATATTCTGTTTATCGAAGGCGAGGTTCTGGGTATTCTGGCATTCATTATCGCGGGCATTGCCTGGATGCTGGTTCCGTTCTGGCCGATTAAACCGCGCGAGGGCATTTGGAAGAATCCCTTTGCTCTTATCGGAATCTTTGCAATTCTCTATATTGTCGTATTTACAATACTGGGCTATTTATTCTAGAAGAAAAGGCTGGCTATGTCGAAATTAATTTATACCATCACGATATTTGTATCTCTTGTTCTTTTAGTTAATTCTACCCGCTTACGGGCGCAGGAACCGGCGGACCATTTAAAAAATGATAATTGTTATATATGTCATCAGGAAATGGAAATGCTGCCGGAGGATTTCCATAAAGAGGATGTCCATCTTCAGCCGGGGTTATCCTGCGCAGGCTGCCACGGCGGCGACCCCTCTCTGGAGGACGCGGAAGAAGCCATGAGCCCTGCCCATGGATTTGTGGGAGTGCCTGAAAAAAAGGATATCCCGCAATTCTGCGGTAAGTGCCATTCCAGCATTGAAGTGATGCGAACCTTTCGCCCCAGCATAAAAACAGACCAGGTAAAGCAGTATTTTACCAGTGTTCACGGAAAGCGGCTGCAGAATGGTGATAATAAGGTGGCTGATTGTACCAGTTGCCATTCCGCCCATAAAATTCTGCCCTCACAGGATACCCGCTCCACAGTATATCCGCTCAATGTTCCATTTACCTGTAAAAAATGCCACAGCGATGCTGATTACATGAAACAATACAATATCCCCACCGATCAGTTTGATAAATATGTCGGCAGTGTGCACGGAAAGCTTTTACTGGAAAAAAACGATACCGGGTCGCCAACCTGCAACGACTGCCACGGGAATCACGGGGCAATACCACCCGGGGTCGAGTCAATTTCCCATGTCTGCGGGAATTGCCATGTTAACAACATGGATTATTTTACCGGCAGCCCTATGGCGGAGGTATTCAGTGAAATGGATTTTCATGCCTGTGAACAGTGTCATGGAAATCATGGGGTTCAGCCCACCTCCGATGCGATGGTCGGTGTCGGTGAAGCTTCGGTATGCACCAATTGCCACAGCCAAGGGGATAAGGGATATCAGGCTGCCGAAGAAATTCATGGCTCACTGGAAAATTTTGTCTCTGAATATGAAAAAGCACAGAGCCTGGTGGGAGATGTGCAGAAAAAAGGGATGGAAGATGAGGAGATCCTGTTTATTCTGCAAAAAGCCAAACAGGATTTAATCCACAGCAGAACGCTGGTGCATACGTTTGATCCTGAAAAAGTAAAGGAAAATAACCAGAAGGGAATCGAAAAAAGCGAGGCGGCTATAACCCTGGCTCGGGAAGAACTGCATGAGTATGTCACCCGGACCCGCGGTTTCGGGCTTGCCACCCTGTTTATAACGGTGCTGGTCATTGCTTTGTTTTTCAAAATCCGGGATATGGAAAAAAGGCGCAGGCCGGAATAATATTTTACCATTCGGGGTTTTAAAAACTGCAGACAAGCTGAAGAGCGGGGCCGGTGCGGAATGTTAAAGACGCATTTATTCCGGGATAAGGGCTCCAGATTGCGTCGCCCACATTGACCAGCCAGGCTACGGCAGTGAATACCATCAGTGAACGCCTTGCCTTATACCATTTGTTGTATTGATCATAGTTGCTGTTAATTTCCGCAGGCAGGGTGCTGTCGAGATAGTCATTATGGTAGCGGTTTTCCAGATACCAGGCGCTGGCGGTTGCAATGATGCCGCCGGCAAATATGCTCCCTAAAAGCAGCCCCCGCTGGGGCTGTTCTTTATAAAACTGTCCCCATCCCGGCAAAATGACCGAGCGCCATGCCGCCGCCGGACGGGGATCCTGAACTATCAGATAGCGCATACCGGCAGTATTATCATCCACCTGCAGTTTGCGCATGCTGTATTCCTCCTTTATTTCGCTGAACAAATCAATAATTTTGGGTGAAAACTTCACCGGGTCCAGTTGTGCTTTCGGGTTCAGCGAAAGCAGTAGATTGAAATGTGTACGGGTGGAATCTTCCATACCAAGATTGTAGAAGGTGACTGCCATGTATTTGTGGATGGCGGCAAGTGAAGCGGGAGAAGCGTTCTGATAGCGATTCAGGAACCGGTTGCCGAAGCGAATGACCTCTTCATATTGAAACTGCTCATATAACCGCCTGATTTCATCCGGCCCGGTTTGCGGCTGCTGAACTGCATAAATCAGTGAACAGAACAGCAGATTACAGAGAACTGCTTTAATAAGCCTGTTATTTAACATAAACAATTTTAAGTTTTTTTGTATAATTCGCGGACTTTAATACGGCCAGATAAATGCCGGAAGCAGCCGGTGTTCCATTCCGGCCGCTGCCGTTCCATTGTGCATTGTAAGTTCCGGCTGATAGATAGCCATTTTGAATTTCCCGCACCCGCTTACCTTGTATATCATAAACCGATAAGTTGTATTCTCCGGATTGCGGAAGATTCAGCTTAAACTGAATAATTCCGTTAAATGGATTCGGATACCCGGCAAGCTGCAAACGGTTGGGCAGGCGGGGATTGTTTTCATCACTGATGGCCGTTGACGGATCAACTTTCAGGAAATGAACCACCGGGAGAATCTGCGTATGGTTTGTGGACCAGCCGCCAATGGCATAAATCGTATCGTTTAGAACGGCTGAGGTTAATCCGCTGCGGGCTGCCGGAAGATTCGGGCCCTGATCAATAGACAGAGTAAAGGGATTATAGACCTCGACCAGCGAGCTTACCCCGCTGCCGGTTTCTCCGCCGATCATATAAATCAGGTCGTTTACTTTAGCCGTGCCGCCATAACTGCGGCCTGTCTGCATCTGCGGCCCGGAAAACCAGGTAAACGCCGAATTGGCAATATAACTGTTGGCCATTAAACCAAAATAGGTGCCGCCGCACATGTACAGTTTATCCTGAAAAACAGATATAAAAGCCGCCGCCCGGGGCTCAACAATATCATCTTCCCTTTTTTCCCAGTCATCATTCTGCACATCATACCATTCGATTTCCTCTTCATAATAACCGGCATACTCCTGTCCGCCTAAAACAAACAGGGTATCATTAAAAACCACCGCGGATAATCCTTCCCGTTCTCTGCGCAATTCATTCACCTCCTGCCACGAATTCTGCACAGGGTCATAAACTTCAACCTTGTCTGTCACATCATTATTATAATGTCCGGCAATCAGATAAATCTTTCCCTGATAAACCGCTGCCGCCGCATTATAGCGCGGATAGGTGAAGTTCGGTACGGTGCTGTTGTCCCACACCCCGCTTGCGGGATCAAAACGTTCCACGGTATTTAATACAACATTGCCGTTAGTGCGGCCGCCAAATACATAGATATAACCATTGTAGGCAACCGAGCTTGCGCCAACCCTTGCTGTATTCAGGGAAGGTGCGGACTCCCAGTTCGCTGCCCTTGCCGATATGCTTAAAATGCTGCCGATAAATACCATGCATATAATTAAATGCTTCATTTTCTGACCTCATCCGGTTGTTGGTCCCGGAATTAAATAAACAAATATCCTGCCACTAATTCTGCAGATTGAACTGGCGGACCACTGTTTCTCCCGCCTTAATCAGCAGGGTATCCTGTAAATTGCTGTATCCGGGATTTTCCAGCCGGATAATATGGGAGCCGGGAGTCAGTTGCAGTGGCTCGCGGATGGGAGTGGTCTCCTGATATTGATTGTCTATGAAAACCTTTGCCCAGGGTAACACCTCCAGGGAAAGGTAGCCGAAAGCCGGTTTTAACCGGGTAATCAGGGTGTCTACCTTGCCTGCAGTAACGGCAACTTCCCTCTGCAAATTGTGATTTGAGGGATTCCGCAGTTCCACCAGATAACTGCCCGGCGCCAGAGAAATGGGCTGATTAAGCGGTGTGGTCTGGTAATATTCATTGTCAATATAGACTTCCGCCCAGGGATTGCAAATAATGAACAAGCCTCCGCTTATTGCTTCGCTTGATTGAATTTTGGACGATTCATCATTTTCCGCAACACGGTCTGCCGGAGAATCTATTATCGTCTTTTCAGGTTGTGACCTGCGGGTTGTTTCCGGCGGTATTTTAAATTTCATTTTACTGGAAATACCGGAGTTTTGCGGTTCAAATTTGTTGGGTTGTTTATTTTCCTGCGGATGCGCAGCGGTATCAGGCGCAGTTGAATCTTCTGCAAAAATCATCGAATTTATTTTTTGCGAACTGTCCGAACGAGCTGAGGCGCTCTCACCGCCGGCAGCATCCCGGTTCTTTATAAGGAAATATCCGCTGATAAACAGAAGTGCCAGCAGGGCACCGGCGGCAAGATAAAAGGGGACTGACCGGAAGCGGGATTTCTTTTTGTGATGTTCAGCCGGAAGAGAGTTCCGGCGGGCTTTTGCCGGATTTTGGATGAACTCCGCCAACCCGGTTTGCTGCAAAAGCGGTTCTCTTCGGGCTGCCAGTATTTCCTGAGCTTCTGCGGCTGAACCGGTTCGTTTTTTACGGTCTTTTTCCAGCAGGTGATGGGTCCATGTATCCAGCCACACCGGAATTTCCGGCCGCAGCTTTTGCAAACGGGCCGGTTTATGGTTTAGTATGCGGTCAATGGTAACAGCCAGGTTAGAATCGTAGAATGGGGAAATCCCGGTAAGCATTTCATAAAAAGTTACCCCCAGGCTGAAGAGGTCTGAACGGGCTGTCAGCGGTTCTCCCCTTGCCTGTTCCGGAGACATGTAGGCAGGTGTGCCCAGCGAAGAATTTTCATCGGTGATATTCGGCATTCCCGATTGAGTTGCCAGTCCGAAATCCGCCAGTTTAATGGACCCGTCATGCCCGATCATAATATTGGTTGGTTTTATATCCCGGTGTATCACGCCCTTTCCGTGGGCATACTTCAGTGCCTTTAAAACCTCCCGGATAATAAACAGCGCCTCCTGCAGCGGGACCGGTTTGTAATCGCGAATGAATGCAGCGAGATTCATCCCCTCCACGTATTCCATGGCAATAAAAAAAATACCCCCGGAGGTGCCGAAGTCAAATACCGTAACAATATTGGGATGCTTAAGACTGGCATAAATGCGGG
>JBAPTX010000550.1:0-10033 GCA_049282375.1 Calditrichia bacterium | reverse complement strand
GCGGACGTGCGCCGGTATTTTTTTTTCAGCCAGTTTGCCGGTAACGATGGAGCTTGCCACTACCGGGTCTGTCGGTGTAATGATCGCACCGATCAGCAGGGCCGTCATGACAGGAAGGCCCAGCAAGAGATACGCCAGTGCACCGCTTACCAGCCACATCAAAGGTAAAACAAGGCCAATCATGATCAGGATGGTTCTCCAGCAGCGGAACAGATAGCCGCCCGGCAGACGGATGGCAACACCCATCAGCGCCACTGCCAGCGTCAGGCGGGCGGCCTCTTCCAGAATGATATACTTATTTCCCCATCCGCCCATGTCCAGTAAATTCAGCAAAAATGGCCCGCAGAGAATCCCCGCTGCCATGGTGACAATGGGTTCGGAAAGAAATAATTTATTTTTGAATAATCCTGAGGTCAGTTCAAGGCCGAGCAGCACAAATCCGAGAACGGCCAGACCGATATTAAATTCATTCATAAAATTTAGCTGCTAACACTTTTAAAAAATAGATTTCTCAAATGAATGCAGATTTCAAAACCAGCTTGGCTGCAGGGATACAGCCGCAATTCTGCAGTACCGTTACCAAAACTCCGGCGGAACCGGCCATCAGGTTAAAGACTGATCAATGGCAGATTTGTTTTCGGATCAATCTTTCTTTGCAGATATTCTGGAGACTCGCTCAATACCACTTCCAGTGTCGGTCTGACTTCCGCTTTCAATAAATGTCCGCCGTGAGCGGTGCCATCCCGTTTCCCCACCACCACATGTGCGTGAACTTTGGGATCGCCGTTATGGCGGGCCACATTGCCGGCAAGCGTTAACACTTCCACCTGCTCGTCAATTGTGTTTTTGTGATAATCCTTTTTTTCCATGTCAAAGTAACCCAGCACCACCTTTTTAAAGGCCCCGATGGCAGTGAAATGGCCTGCAGTCAAATCATTTTCTTTTGCAAAATTCAGTAAATTGGACATCACTTCATCTCCGCTGTCAAATACAAGCAGGTAGGTTTTTTCTCCGCTTTGGTCCAGCAGTTTGCTCTTCATTTTTTCACCCCGATGTTACATTTCTATTTTATGGTGAACTTCTTCCGGTTTTTCAAACTCTTCATCCTGCAGCGCCAGATATAAGACCTCTGCAAAGTGGAGGGCTTCGCGGTCGCTTAACTGGCGGATCTGTTCCCGGCAACTGAATCCATCCGCGACAATCATGGTGGATTTTTCGGCTTCCCGCACTGCCGGCAGCAGCACTCGTTCCCCGGCATTAACCGAAACATCATATTTTTCGCCCTTTTCAAACCCGAATGATCCGGCCATACCGCAGCAGCCGGAATCCAGCACTGTAAAATCCAGCCCGATTTTTTTGAATACATCCTGTTCATCGGATAATCCCATAATTGCCTTGTGATGGCAATGGCCGTGCACAATGGTTTTTCTTTTCATCGCGGGGAAATCGTAGCCGTTATTTGCCAGAAATTCGCTGAGCATAAAGGTTTGCCGGCTGAGCCGTTTGGCATCTTCATCATGGGGGAAAAGATTCAGCAGCTCATCCCTGAATACCGCAATACAACTGGGTTCCAGGCCCACAATCGGAGTGCCCTGCTCAATTTCATCTTTAAGAGTGTCCAGTATCCGGCGAAGCAGCTTTTTGGCGAGATTGAGCATACCAAAATCATACAGCGGCCGTCCGCAGCATAAATTTTTAGGGGGAATCAGCACCTGATATCCGGCTTTTTCCAGCACATAAACTGCGGCCATTGCCGTTTCCGGGTGGAAATTGTTATTGAAGGTATCATCCCACAAAATGACCCGGGGCCGGCCGTTCCCCTGTAAAGGCCGGTCCTGAAACAGCTTTCGGAACGGTTTGCTGGCAAATTTCGGAATACTTCTCTCCGGGGCAATACCGCCCAGAAATTTCAGCACCGAACGGAAGCCGGGGGTCTGGGAAAAGAAATTGGTAATGCCGGGAATCCGCGAACCGATTTTTGCCCACCAGTAGATCAATCCCATAGAATAGGCAGTAACAGGGCGAAGGCGGTGTTTATAAAAATGAGAGTAGAATTCCGCTTTGTAGGTGGCCATATCCACATTTACCGGGCAGTCGTTTTTACATCCTTTGCAGGCCAGGCATAACTCCAGCGCATCTTTTACCGGCTTGCTGCGCCAGCCTTTTTCAATTTCCTGCCCGTTTAACATCTCGAACAGAAGACGGGCGCGGCCGCGGGTTGAGTGCATTTCTTCCTCGGTAACCATAAAACTGGGGCACATGGTGCCGCCGCCTTCCCGGCGGCATTTACCCACCCCGACACAGCGCAGGGCTGCATTGGAAAAGTCGCCGTGGTCCTCCGGATAGTTGAAGTGCGTCTCTGGTTTGGGAGGGTTGTAATGAATGCCCAGGCGCAGGTTATCGGTAATGGAGTAGGGGTCAATCACTTTGCCGGGATTCATCTTCCACTGCGGGTCCCAGGCCGATTTAAACTTGCGGAAAGCATCGATCAGTTCCTTGCCGAACATTTTTCCCAGCAGCTCCCCCCGGGACTGGCCGTCGCCGTGCTCGCCGGAAAAAGACCCATTGTATTTCAGAACCAGATCCGATGCATTTTCGATAAAGGAGCGGAATTTCTTTATGCCATCTGCCGTGCGAAGGTCGAAAGGGATGCGGGTGTGAATACAGCCCTGCCCGAAATGGCCGTAGAGAGAAGCGCCGTAATCATATTTATGCAGAAGGTCCTTAAAATCGCGCAGGTATTTGCCGACGGAATCCGGTGCAATGGCTGCATCTTCCCAGCCGGGCCAGGTTGCCTTTTCACCGGGAATATGAGCGGTGGCGCCCAACCCCGATTCCCGGATTTCCCATACATCGGTTTCTTCCTGATCATCATCAAACAACTTCATATTGGGAGCGGTTTTATCTTTGCCCAGTTTCTCCATCAGCTTTCTGGCTTTTCCGTCTGCTTCGTCCTTATCTTCGCCGCCGAACTCGATCAGCAGCCAGCCGCGGCCTTCGGGAAGCAATTTCCGCTGACGGCTGTTCATGCCTTTCTTATCCATATAATCCACCAGCAGATCGTCTATCCCCTCCAGCCCGGTCGGCCCGTATTCCATTATTTCCGGCACATGGTCGCCCGCCTGAAAAACATTGGGATAGCCCAGTACCAGCAATGAGCGCACCGGCGGGCTGTAAACCAGCTTTGCTTTTGCTTCCAGAATTACCACGCAGGTGGATTCAGTTCCCACCAGCGCTTTAGCCACGTCGAACCCATGTTCCGGCAGCAGGTCGTCCAGATTGAAGCCGGAAACCCGTCTGGGGATATCCGGGTAGCGCTTGTGGATTAAGCCTGCATTTTTATCAGCGATTTCTTTCAGTGTCTGATAAATTTCCGCTTTGCGTCCGCCCTCCTGAAGAATTTTCCGATACTGCTCGTCACCGGTCTTCCCGACGGTCATTCGAAGACCGTCATAGGTGAGAATTTCCAGCTCTTCAATATTATCAACCGTTTTCCCGGCCATTACGGAATGGATGCCGCAGGAATTATTGCCCATCATTCCGCCCAGGGTGCAGTGGTTGTGGGTTGCCGGGTCGGGGCCGAAAGTCAGATCCTGCTCTTCGGCTTTGTCTCTCAGGGAATCCAGAATTACCCCGGGCTGCACGCGGGCCCATTTTTCATCATAATTAATTTCAAGAATGTTCTTCAGGTATTTGGAGAAATCGATAATAACCGCCGTGTTGCAGCATTGACCTGCCAGACTGGTCCCGCAGCCGCGGGAAAGGATGGGGGCGCCGTAGGAATGGCAGGCGCTTACCGTCTGAACAACATCATCAATCGTGCGGGGAATGACCACCCCGATCGGCACCTGCCGGTAATTGGAACCGTCGGTGGCATACAGGGCGCGGCTGCCGTTATCAAAGCGCACTTCCCCTTCAATGCTGCTTTTCAGATCAGAAATAAGTGATTTTACGTTAATGTTTGATGGCATTTGTCAGAAGAACTCCCCTCTGTTGTTGAAGATCTCAAATTCTGTATTTTTCTGCATCCGTCCTTTTCAGTGCTAACCCGTTTCCCGGCCGGGAAAGGTCCGGTGAAAGCTTTCCGTTTTCCGGCTCGGGCACGCCTTCAAACAGCATTTTTTCAATTCTTACATGATCGAAAAAATATTCCTGATGACGGAACGGGATGGCTGCGCAGGCTGCCGGCAGGTGCAATGCCGGGGCGGTGTGGGCGGAAAACGGGATGTTGGCGGCTTCGCATAAGGCGGCTGTTTTTAAAAACCCGGTATATCCGGCACAGCGGGTGGTGTCTGCCTGCAGCACATCCACAGCTCCGGCCTCCAGCATCCGCCGGAAATAAAAAAGATCATAACCGTATTCACCGGCGGCGATTTCCATTCCTGCCGGTGCGCGGTCCCGCACCAGGCGGAGACCGGACAGATCGTCCGATGAAACCGGTTCTTCAAACCAGATTACCCCGTAGCGGGAGAATGCTTCCGCAAAAGCCAGCGCCTGTTTACGGGAATATCCGCCATTGGCATCCACCATCAGTTCCGTCTGATCGCCGATGGCCTCACGTGCCTCCCTCACCCGGCGGATATCCTGTTCCGGATGCCGCCCCACTTTCATTTTAACCGTGGAAATCCCCTGTTCTGCCCAGCCGGATAACTGGTTCTGCAACTGCTCTTTGGAGTAGGAGGTAAATCCGCCGCTGCCGTAAATTTTTATACTGTTGTGCACCTGCCCCAGCAGGGTTACCAGCGGGATTTCCATAATTCTGGCTTTCAGATCCCACAGCGCCGTATCTGCTGCCGCAATGGCGCTGGCGGCAATTCCAGTGCTTCCCAGATTGCGGACGGCAGCCAGCATGGCAACCCAGCAATCCTGAACGGCCAGTGCATTCATCCCTTTAATCAGTTGGCTGAGTTTATCTTTTATCAGAATTGCGGCAGCTTTATGGCTGTAAGTGTAACCCATTCCTTTGAACCCGCCGGCGCTGATTTCACAAATAATCAGGGTTGTTGCTTCCCAGGCAAGGGTCCCGTCGGATTCTTTGCTTTGGGTGGGAATCTGGAAAGTGCTGACTTCTGCTTTTTCAATTGGAAAAACGGTGTTTTTCATAGGTCATCTTCATTCTCCGCTAAACCGGCCGGTTACCGGCCTGCAGATAAGAATTTCCTGCTTGCCCAAATTTCTTACTGTTCTACCATGATTTCCAGATCGCCTTCTACCTTCTTTATGCGGACATCCACACATTCTTTCTGCGGCTTCCATTTTTGAAATAATATATCGGCTCTGGCATCACCCACTTTTAATCCGCTGATGGTCAGACTTTCCACCGGGTCCGGCAGAATGGGTTTGATGATTTTCAGTTTTTTTTCAAATGCCATCGGGTTTAAACCCAGTTTTACCTGGATGAGATAGGGAATGGTGCCGGCGCCCCAGGCCTGAGGATGGCACGCTACCGGATAGCGCACCGGAACCGAGAATTCTTCCCGCTGAAATCCGCAGAACAGTTCGGGCAGCCGGTAATGATGGTAATAGACCGCTGCCTCGATCAACCCTTTAAAAATCTGATGAGCCGCGTCGTCAAAACCGTAATTGCGGAAACCGGCACCGATGATGGAATTATCGTGGGGCCAGACGCTTCCCAAATGATAGGAAACCGGATTATAACTCTTCTCTTTACTGGAAAGGGTGCGGATGCCCCAGCCGGTGAACATGTCCTTCGCCATCAGGCGGTTATATGTTTTCTCCGCTTTTTCTTCATCGGCAATGCGGCACCACAGGGCATGGCCCGGATTTGATGAAACCACCCGCAGCGGTTTTCCGTTGCCCTGCAGCCCCATAGCGTAAAATCCCGAATCGGCCAGCCAGAAATCGCTGTTAAACCGTTTTTTCAGGTCGGCGGCTTCCTCCTGCAGTCGGTTTGCAATCTGCTCGTCGCCATTCCGCCGGAAAAGGTTTGAAATAAGGGTTTTAGCAAGATAGACGTAGGCCTGCGTTTCAATGGTGGTAATCGGGGGTTCGGCAATTTCACCTTTTTCATTTACAATGGCATTACCGGAATCTTTCCATACCTTGTTGATCAGGCCGCCGTTTTTCGGGCTGTCATAATCAATATAGCCGTCTTTGTTTTTATCCCCATACTCATCAATCCATTTCAGGGCTGCTGTTACATTATCTTTCAGTTCTTTAAAAAGCTCCATGCTGCCGGTCCATTCAGCATGGTAACCCATCAGAATCAGAAACAGGGGAGTGGCATCCACTGTGCCGTAATAGGGGATATGGGGAATTTGGCCGGATCGGGCCATTTCGCCCGCCCGGAGTTCGTGCAGAATTTTGCCCGGTTCTTCCTCCGTCCAGCCGTCTTCCTTTTTGCCCTGAAAGCGGGATAATACCCGCAAAGTCTGTGCGGCAATATCGGGATTGAAGGCGAGTGTCTGCAGTGCGGTTATCAGACTATCCCGCCCGAAAAGGGTAACAAACCAGGGGACTCCGGCCGCATAATAGTGTTCCCCATCCAAATGGCTGCGCAGTACAAACAGGTCGTTCAGAGAGCGCTCCACCACTTTGTTCAGAAAGAGGCTGTTGCTGTCAATTTTCATATTGCTGTTCATCCATTCGCGGTTGCTCTCCGCCAATTCTTCCCGCACTTTTTCAATCTCCTGCCTGGAATAGGATGGGGTGGAAATTTTTTCGGAAACCGGGTGTTCGGAAATAAAAAAATCGATCTGCAGGTTGCGCGTTTCCTGCGGCTTGAGATGGATATCAAAATAAACGGTCAGCTCGTCCATGGTTTTCGGTTCAGGATCAAAACAGATCTCCAGACGGCGGTTTACATCATCCTTACCGATATATTCGAAACAAACCGTGTTGTTTTTCCATGTGGCCGACCAGGATTTCTCTTCCATAAATTTTTGGGTAAGCCCGCGGATGGTATAGACGTCATCAAAGGAAGACTGGAATGAAACGGCCGTCTGAAAGGTGACTTCCTTGTGCGTGAAATTTCGAAAGGAGATGAAATCGTAAAGGCCCAGTGTTTCACCGTGAACGGTCCTCACCAGTTTTACTCCCAGATCTTCGCTGGACAGATGGTGCCCTTCCCGGGTGACCATCCCCGAAAAGGTAAGTTCGAAAACCGCTTCGTAACCGTCTTCAGCAGTGGAAATCAGCGGTTCGGGATGCTGGTCCGCCAGTTTAATCTGATATCCGTTCAGGTAGCGGCAGTCGTGGTAATAGAGGCCGAGCGCATGATTCCCGGGAAGGGGAACGGCTCCGTTCCGCTGGCTGAGAAAGAATAAATTATCATTTTTAATTACTACCGCTTCTGCGATGCTGGAGGTTACAGATGATGTGCTCTGGGTCAGGACTTCGATTTTGCGCTGAATCTGCTCTTTTTTGGAAAGGTTGGTGTGGACTTGCTTGATCTGCTCAATAAGGTCTTGCTTCTCTTTTTTCTTCATGGAATTGAAATTATCCTTCCGTTTAAATTTTTTATTTAGAAGGAAATAATGTAAAACTCCCTGCTGCTGAACTTTTGGCTGAAACACTCCCGGCAGAAGATTCCAGATCTGTTCTGCCGGGCAATCTTCCCTGACTTAAAAAAAGGTTACGGATGTTTCCCGGTTTCCTGTTTTATAAACCAGACAGGATTATACCAGTTCCCGCACCTTGTCGTGCATTACGGTCAGGACAATCTTTTCACGATTGGGCTCCCCTTTGGCCAGGGATTTCGCAAATTTTTTAGCCTGTTTAACCGAAATTTTTGCCGGCATCGGCGGTTCGAAGGGATCAACCACCGCTTCCACGATCACCGGTCCTTTGGTATTTAGGGCTTCATCGAGAATGCTGCCGCATTTTTTTGGATCTTTGATGGTGAATCCGGTGGCGCCGCAGGATTTGGCGTACATGGCAAAATCCATCGGCTGAAGATCGCATCCGTATTCCGGATTACCCAGAAAAACCATCTGTTCCCACTTGATCTGCCCGAGCGTATTATTTTTGACTATAATTATTTTTACCGGCAGGTCATATTTTATACAGGTGGAAAGTTCCGCCATCAGCATGGAAAAACCGCCGTCCCCAACCAGCGCTACGACCTGGCGGTCCGGATAGGCGACCTGGGCGGCAATACTGTAGGGAAACCCATTGGCCATTGTTGCCAGATTGCCGGAGAGGGAACACATTTGTCCCCGTTTTGCCTTAATCTGCCGGGCATACCAGGTGGCAATAGTCCCGGAATCCGAGATGAAAATGGCATCATCGGTCAGGCGTTTGCCGAGTTCCCAGGCAACCACCTGCGGTTTCATGGGCTTGTCTTTACGCGTGCCGCGCTCTTCCATTAATTCCCACCAGTCCTTCATCCCGTCCTGAGCCTTTTCCAGGAAACTGCGGTCCGGTTTCCGTTTGATCAGCGGAAACAGCTTTTCCAGAGTGCGTTTACTGTCGCCCACCAGGCCGACTTCAACAGGATAGCGCAGGCCCAGGCGCACCGGGTCGCAATCTATCTGCACGGCCCGCGCCTGACCAGGTTTCGGCATAAATTCCATATACGGGAAAGAACTGCCGACAATCAGCAAAGTATCGCAATTTTCGATCGCCTCCTGAGATGGCTTTGTCCCCAGTAATCCGATAGTTCCTGTGGTATAGGGACTGTCGTCGGGCACTGCGCATTTGCCGAGCAGCGCTTTAATGATCGGGGCGCCCAGTTTTTCCGAGATCAGTTCCAGTTCATTGCCTGCATCCAGGGCGCCGCGCCCGGCTAAAATGGCCACCTTTTCCCCCAGATTTAAAATTTCCGCCGCCGCTTTTAAATCCTTATCCCGGGGAATACCGGCCATGCGGGTATATACATCGGAGGTGTGGCCGGGAATGTTGCGCTTGGATTCTTTCTTGGATTCCATCGGCATATCCTGGAAATCCACCGCCATGGTAATATGAGCCACCCGGGAGCGGCTGAGAGCGGTCCGGCAGGCCAGGTGAGTGGCGCTTTCCACGTGTGCCGGCCCCATAATACGCACACTGTATTCGGCAACATCTTCGAAAAGGCGATCCAGGTTTACATCCTGCTGGCCGTAAGTATTGGTCAAATCATGGAATTGACTGCCGGTTATTGCCAGCACCGGCTGACCATCCAGTTTGGCATCATACAACCCATTCAGTAAGTGAACGCCGCCGGGACCGCTGGTTGCAAGGCAGACCCCCAGTTTACCGGTAAATTTTGCATATCCGCAGGCCATAAATGCTGCGGCTTCCTCGTGCCGGACGTGGACAAATTTGATTTTATCCTGTTTTTTGCGCAGCGCTTCCATAATGCCGTTAATTCCATCTCCGGGAAGTCCGAAAATTACTTCCACGCCCCATTCCTCTAATACTTCTACCATAACATCGGAAGCAGTCTTGCTCATAACAGGTCTCCTTTCTGAGCGGATAACTCTCTTTATTATGTTTTGAAAATACCGCTACCTTGCTGAACCGATTTCGCAATAACGGGCAGAATAAATAAAGCAGTCCAACAGATAGTGCGGCAGTAGTGCTTAAGCAATACAGCGGCTGAGTTTAAATTTCCCTCTGCCCAGAAAAAATGAATTCATGCGAATTCATGCCGCCTCAAAATTTTACAGCACTTTTAACTGTTCGTTTTTGCGCTCCTGAAATTTTTTGCCCATTTCTTCCTGTTCGTCCTCCGGCAGAATGTCCTCACCATCTTCGAACAGGTCTTCTTCCTCCTCCTCCATGTGGTGCTCGGTAAATTCCTGCAGGATGCCCAGCTTCACTTTCCATCTTTCATGGTCCTTCGGAAAATCTTCCAGATCCACCAGCATCATTTCAATATTGCGGTGCTCTTCGATGGACTCCAGGGCTTCATCGCGAACCTCATCATTCTCTTTCAGAACGTTCAGCAGAATGGCTTCTTCATTTTCGTGATGGACCCGGAGGTTTTTTTTCAATTTGTCGAACTGGGAAGGATCTTTTTTTACTTTTTTGAACAATTCCCTTAATTCATCATGATGGTCTTCAATAACGTCAAAAATATTCATAGCACCTC
>JBAPTX010000549.1:0-1828 GCA_049282375.1 Calditrichia bacterium | reverse complement strand
GATAAATACCGCCTGTGCAGTATCGGCATCCAGTATATTGGGATTCACATCAGCAACTTCGATGGGCTGGTCCAGAATGCGTTTCCGCCACTTCTCGTAATAATTGCCGCCCAGGGTGCTGCCGATGCGCAATATGCTTCCCACCACGGCCGTTGCCGGATTAGCACCGATTATGGTTCCGATGGTACCCACCGAATTCTGAATCAGGTCTTTTACATAATCCTGTTTGGAAACCATATTATGAATCAGGTTTGCGGCAGTTTTGGCGGCGCTGTAGTTCCCTTTCTTTTCGGCTTTTTCCGCCTCCCCCAACTGTTCTTTGGCGGTTTCCAGAATATCATCCATTTTTTTTCGCTCGTTCTCCGGCAGAAGGTCTTTAACCACATCAACAGTATCAATAACCTGCCGGGCTTTACCAATCAAACCCTGCGCCTTGCTTTTTTCTTCTGCAGCATCCGGTTCGCTTCCCTGCTGCGGCGGGCTTTCTTCTTCAGTCAGCTTTAAATCCTGGCGCGCCCCGCTGCGGGTTCCGAAATAAAAGGCGATAACCGCCATTATGATATTGGTCAGTGTTTCCGGTATATTAACAGGATTACCGTAAAATATTTTTAATGAAAACATCAAAAGGCCGACGGCAACCACAATCAGGGTTATTACGGAACGAATAGTGCCCACCGGCACTCCGAAAGGAAGCTTAAGATATTCTTCCAGGTATTTCAGGTCGTTGCAGGCGGCCAGCAGTTTCCGCTGCAGGTATATAAAAGATATAATTGCCGTTAAAATGATCAGGCTGGTCATAATAATAACAAATATTACAATTTCTACTGGCGGACCGCTTTCACCGGAAATGGGCATAACCACCCTCTCCTGTGCAAACATGAGATTGGGAATGAAAAATAAAAAGCTGGAAAGCACGGGCGGGACCATCTTTTTCATAGCCAGCTCCTTCGGCGGGAATGTCAGGGGATTTCAACGGCCCTGTTGTAGATTAACATCCAGTGGTGCTAATATAAGGCGCCTTGTTCAAACTGTCAAGAAAAAGCAGGTGCCGCCATTTCAATATGGAACTGCAGGGGATCCCTATTTTTCGCCCAAAATTGAAGGCAGCACCTGGAAATAGATTTTAGCGCCGTTTTCCACAAATTCCAGTCTGGACGGTTTGAAGGCGGATTCTGCCATTTTAATTATTTTTTGAAGCGCCGGTGAACCGGTCAGATCATTGAGAAAAAGGGTAAGCTGCACTTCGTTTTCAGTAACCGAGAGCTCGGGAATCTTTTCGGCAACTTTAATCAGCGGATCGATACCGAGTTTTCCCATTACATAATTTCCGCCCCGCAGAATCAGGCGGTCTTTTCTCTTTTCCGCATGAAAGCGGAGGGGCAGAATTCGCTGCAGAACAATTATAATTTTATTTTCGGAAAAACGAAGCTGCTGCGGCACAAGATCCATTTCCACCGTAAAGCGAATGGTGCGGTGAACGGCCGCAGTCAGAGTGCCGCTTCCTTTCTTACAGGTCAGAGAAAGCGCCTCCACCTCCTTCATCCCGTCCGTCTTTTTTTTAATTTCCCGGTTTATGACTTCCTGCGGAATTAAAACCGCGGGATTGGTTAAGCCGCTGTCATTGGATATCTGTTTTAATCCGTCCAGTATTTTTTTAAACATGTAGGCTCCCGAAACGGTGAAATATAATTTTATCCGTCCTTGTTCAACAGACAGGCCCGCAATAAATTCTGGGCCGGTTTCCGGTTCATGCAAAAGCTGGAAATTTTTGCAGCAGATGGTGACCGGACCCAATTGTAAAAACGGCGGATTGTATTACCCGGAGAAC
>JBAPTX010000548.1:0-2691 GCA_049282375.1 Calditrichia bacterium | reverse complement strand
AGCTTTCCATTTTCCTCCAGTTGCTCTATCAGCATTTTAGGATTTTTCATTATTCCTCCTGACATATTATGAACTGCGCAATATAAACAGCGGCTGAAAGGCTGTCAAAAAAACTGGGCCGGAAAATCTTAAATATTAAGCTGTTGAAGGGGATTTATTCAAAGAGGTATTTTCGGCAGGCTTGTTTCCCGGGGAAATAGAGAAATGAAATCGAATATTATTTTCCGAGGTAATTCTAATCCATTACCAGACGGAAAGGCCATTCCGCTTTCGGGAATTGACTTTTTAAACGCCCATCTTCAGAAAGGGCATATCCGATGGGAAATCCTTTATACTCTACAATGGTCTGTCCGTTTACACCGGCCCGGCTTTCCAGATTTTCGCGGTTCACAAACTGTTCCAGCTCTCCGGGGTGGGAAAGGCTGACCACATTGCTGGCAGCCCGGGCGCCAAACAAATGAATGCCTTCGGTGGTAAACTTCCCGATTTGGGTAAGGGGGCGTGCAATGGTTAATCCTGTTTTAACTGGACGGTGCCGGTAAATAAAATCAGCCAGCTCCGGGGTAGCCGCTGTAATGCTTTTCCCGATGAAATAACGGTAGCGGGAAAACTGGGAACGCTCTATCTGAAAGTGATCCGAGAGATAATCCAGATATTTTTTCACCGGAGAAGTGTTGTCACTGATAAACTGCTGATGCACCGGTTTTTTTTCCCGGGAATGCACCGTCTTTTCCAGCGCCGCAGTTTTGCGCAGCCTTGCCACGAAAAATCCCTCCGTCTGGTTTTCAAAAGGGTAAATACGGCAGCTTTTTTCCAGAGTTGGATGAAAATGGTCATCACCAAAAGCAGTTAACCCGGGGCGGCAATTAAGCTGGGGAAGGTGAATGTTCTCCAGTTCCAGCGGAAAATTGGATAATGCATAATCGATAACGGCTTCATTTTCTTCCGGGGTTAAGGTGCAGGTGGAGTAAACAAGTACGCCGCCGGCCTTAAGCGCTTTTACGGCGCTCGTAATCATACTGCGCTGCCCGGAGGCCAGCCGTGTGCAGTGGTTTGGCGTCCACCAGCTTAAAACTTCCGGTGACTTGTGCAGGGTTCCCAGCCCGGAGCAGGCCGGATCCAGCAGTATTTTATCAAAGGTTTCGAAATACTGCTTTCCATAACTTTCCCCGTAGTTTTTCATCACTGCTGTATTAAGGATACCCAGGCGCTGCAGATTGTTCACCAGTGCACGCAGTCTTTTTTGCACCACATCGTTGGCAATAATCAGTCCTTCATTTTGCATCATAACAGCCATCTGTGTTGTTTTGGAACCGGGAGCCGCACTCATATCCAGCACCAGATCGCCCGCTTCGGGACGTAAAACGATCGGCGGCAGCATGGAAGCAATATCCTGTACATAAAAATGGCCGAGAAAATGAGAGAGGCTTTTCCCGATAGGATAGGGCTGATAGGTGATGCGGAAAATCTGCTCGAAGCCGGGAAAATTTTCCAGTCCGAAACCCTGTTCTTCCAGAAAAGACTTTAAGCGGCCGGTTTCCCCCCGCAACGAATTAAAACGGATGGTATGGGGCAGTTGGCTGCCTACACTGTTAAAAAACTGTTTTTTTTCGTTTCCCAGCAACCGGTCCATTAAATGGTCCAGCTCAGCAGAAGGTTTATAGCTCATTTATTTTCCAGATTTAAGAATGCGTATTAATAATGCGTAATTTTGTAAACAGCCTGTTTCCTGAATTGAAAAAAGCGCTGATTCAGTGGCCCGGCGCGGATATCAGCGCTATTATCAGTTGCCGGCGGGGTACAAATGCTCCCACCACTGCGGTTGATCTTTCAGCCATTTATCGAACCAGGCAATGATCGTTTTTGTCCAGAGCTTCCGGCGTTTGTATTCCATTACCAGATGATTGGCGCCTTTTACCTGAACAAATTCCACTGGGCTGTTTAACAGTTTTAATGCAGTAAACATCTGGATGCTTTCGCCGGGCGGCACATTGGTGTCTTCTGTGCCATGCAGCAGCAAAAGAGGGGTGTTGATTTTATCCGCATTGAAAAGCGCACTCTGATCAATGTAAAGATCGGGGCGGTTCCAGGGAAAACTGTTGGCAGCCGACACGGCATTGTACAGATAGCCCCAGAATCCCTCACCCCAGTAACCGGCCAGAGAGCTGATGCCGGCATGCGCCACGGCAGCGGCAAACATGTCCGTTTTAGTAAGCAGGAGCTGGGTCATAAAACCGCCGTAAGAGGCGCCAATTGCGGCAACCCGTTTTTTATCGATGAAAGGATGGGCCTCCAGAAATTTACCGGCGCCGGCAATGATCTCATCCGCTACAATCTTTCCCCAGTCATTCACATGGTAGGCGGAGAATGCCTGCCCGAATCCAACGGCGCCGCTGGGCTGCAGCACATATACCATATAACCGTTGGCCGCCCACAGATTTTTGGGATAGCGGCCGCCGAAATCGCGCTCTACCGGGCTGGTGCCGCCGTAATAATAAATGATGCAGGGATACCGGCGGGAATTATCAAATCCGGGCGGATAATATACGCGGCCGCTGATTGTATCGCCCCGGCTGTTTGTGAAATTCCAGTTCTCTACCTTTCCGAATGCCACCTGCCGGAAGCTGCTTTCGGCAGGGAAACTCAACTGACGGTATTTTTTTGTTTTCAGATCTAAGGCAAATGCCCGGT
>JBAPTX010000547.1:0-3802 GCA_049282375.1 Calditrichia bacterium | reverse complement strand
GATTTTGTTTTATATCAGAACTATCCCAACCCCTTCAACCCGGCTACGACAATTACATTTGCCCTTCCGCAGGCAGCGCATATGAACCTGGAAATCTTTAATCTGCAGGGGCGGCGAATAACCATTCTGCTGAATGAAAACCTGCCGGCCGGCAGACATCAAATTCAGTGGAATGCAGAAGGATTGCCTACCGGGGTATACTTCTGCCGGATGCGGGCCGGGAATTTTTCAGAAATGAAGAAGATGGTGGTTTTGCGGTGAAGAAGGTTTCCCCGATAAATTGATTTCTCCGGTCTCCAATACTCCCGTACCCGGTCACCCATTGATTTACCATTTATATCTTCCGTTAAAAATGCTGCCATAGGCATTATTTTTCCCTTTTTGCATCCTCCGATTCCCGCTTTAATTTTAGGCGGTTTTACTTGTAGTGAATTCAACCGGGGGAAATTCAGCGCTAATGTACAAATTTATCCGAAAACTTCTTTTTCTGTTTCCGCCGGAATTTATCCACAACATCGTCATTTTTATTTTTAAACTGCCGCTGGTCAGCCGCATCCTGGGCCGTTTCTATCGTTTTGAGCATCCGGCACTGCAGAGGAAATTGTTCGGGTTAACCTTTCCAAATCCGGTGGGACTGGCGGCGGGACTGGACAAAGACGGGGAGATATTCCGCCAGATGGGACATCTGGGGTTCGGGTTTGTGGAAATCGGCACCGTGACACCACTCCCGCAGCCGGGCAATCCGAAACCGCGCCTGTTCCGCCTGATTTCCGATGAAGCGCTGATTAACCGCATGGGATTTAATAACAGGGGAGTGGCCGCCATGGTGCGGCGGCTGCGCAACAAACCCGCCGGACTGCTGGTGGGCGGGAATATCGGTAAAAATAAAATGACACCCAATGCCCAGGCGCTGCAGGATTATGAAAAATGTTTTCGGGCGCTGCACCCTCATGTGGATTTTTTTGTGGTCAATGTCAGCTCGCCCAACACCCCCGACCTGCGGAAATTGCAGGAAAAGGAAACGCTGGCCGGACTGCTGCAGCACCTGATCCGTTTGAATAATGAGCAAACTCTGCGGCGTCCCGTCCTGCTGAAAGTGGCGCCTGATCTCAGCGAACCGCAACTGGATGACATCATCGACATTGTGCAGCAGACCGGCATTGCCGGGATCGTAGCCGTCAATACCACTATCGGGCGGAAGGGACTTTCCGAAAAAGGGGCGGCAAAAGCGAAAGAGATCGGTGACGGCGGACTGAGCGGCAAACCGCTGTCTGCCCGCAGCACAGAAGTTATCCGCTACCTGCACCGGAAAAGCGGCGGTAAAATTCCCATCGTCGCCAGCGGGGGCGTAATGTCCACGGAAGATGCACTGGAAAAGCTGGATGCCGGTGCCTCACTGGTGGAAATTTACACCGGTTTTGTTTATGAAGGGCCGGGGCTGATCCGGGAGATAAACAGGAAGCTGATTTAACTGTTTGTGCGTTTAACTGTTTAATCGTTTAACTGTTTAACTGTTTAACTGTTTAACTGTTTAATCGTTTACCTGTTTACCTGTTTAACTGTTTAACTGTTTAACTGTTTAACCTGAAATGAACAATCAATTCAACAATTCAACAATTCAACAATTCAACGATTCTACGATTCAACAATTCAACGATTCCACAATTCAACAATTCAACAAATCACCCCATGATTGATATGCAACGTTTCATCTGCTTTCCCGTTTGATTATCTTTATCAGGAAGAAGAGGCAGGCGATCATTGAGAATAAAAGAATTAAAAATGCCGCTGCGTACCAAATTTATTTTGCTGTCCGCTTTGCTGGTAACGGTTGTTATGGTGACGGTGACCTATTTTTTCACCATTCAGGAACTGAATGATAAAAGGGCGGCGGCTGAAAACCAGATTCAGCGCATGGCCCGGAATATCGCCACTATGAAGCTGCTGGACCGGCAGGATTGGACGGTCTATCAGAACTATATTTCTCAGTTAATGGCGGTAAATAAAGATATTGTTTATATCGCCATTTTTGATGACCGGGCCACTTTGCGTGCCCATGCCCTTAACAGCGATCTGGTGGATGTGGAACGGCCGGTGGCTTCCCGGCGGGTGCAGGCGGAAATTGTGCGTATGCTGGATGCCGGCAGCATTGCCGAAGAAAGCCGAGGCGATCTGCAGACGGAGCGGGTGAATATTCTGGTAGGGGAAAGGGTATTGGGCAGCGTGCATGTGGGATTTTCGCTGATCCACCTGAATCGGGAGCTGCAAAATGGAATTCTTTTCAACGTTGTACTGGCACTTATTTTCATTCTTCTGTTTACCGGATTATCGGTACTCATCAGCCGCCGTCTGACCCGTCCGCTGGAGCGCCTCAATGCTGCGATGGACCGGGTGGCGCAGGGTGATCTGGAACAGCGGGTAACCCCCACTTCACGGGACGAAATTGCCCAACTGACCCGTACTTTCAATGAAATGGTGGAGGATCTGCGCGAAAGGAAAATTATTGAAGACCTGGGAATTGAACTGAGAACTTCTTTTCAGTTGCAGAATCTGGCCGAGCTGGTCCGCAACCGCCTGGCCGGGGCCATTGGTGCCGGCGGGGCGGAGATCTTTATCCGAAGCCGTAAGGGGCAGCCCCAGCATTTTTACTGGCTGGACGGCTCTGCCACACCTTCTGTATTTATTACTCTGAATGAATTTTCCCAGCGGTTATTGATAAAGGAATCGGAAGGAATTCTGCTGAAGGAGGCGCCTGAAGATATACAGCAGGCATGGCGTGAATTTAATAACAGCCAGCAGACACTGCTGATCCCGATGGCCATTAAGGGCGAATTATTCGGGCTGCTGCTTTTTGACGGGCCGGAGGGGCGCGAGAATTTTAACCGGAAGCAGCGCCATTTTGCTTCAATTCTCGCCGGTCAGGCAGCCTTCGCGCTGGAAAATTCCCTGCTTTACGAACGGGTGCGCGAACAGGAGCGTTTACAGCGGGAGTTGGAAATTGCCCGCGAAGTCCAGCAGCGTCTGTTACCGGCCCGTATGCCCGATATTCCCGGATTCCAACTGGACGGCGTGTGCCGGCCGGCGCGGGAAGTGGGCGGCGATTATTTTGATTTCTTCCACCTGGATGATCACCGCTGGGGTGTGTTGATTGCCGATGTCAGCGGCAAGGGGACTTCCGCTTCCTTTTATATGGCGGAAATAAAAGGAATGATGACGCAGTTGACTTCCGGCCTGCTGTCTCCCCGCGCTATTTTGTCCCGTTTAAACAGTAAGCTTTATCAGAATGTGGACCGGCGGGTTTTTGTAACAATGATTTACGGTATTCTGGATACGGAAGAGAAACAGTTTACCTACGCCCGTGCCGGTCATAATGCTCTGTTGAAAATGAGTGGAAACGGCAGCCCGCAGACTTTTACGCCTCCCGGTATCGGCCTGGGACTGGAATCCGGGAAAATATTTGACGACAGACTGGAAGAGCGGTCCGTTGGTTTAAAGGAAGGCGAGTATCTGCTTTTATATACGGATGGTGTCGTAGAGGCAATGAATTCCCGGAATGAGCCGTTTGGAGAGAAGCAACTGCTGCAGTTTATGCAGCATACCAATTCTGCGGATGCGGCATCCATCCGGCAAAAACTGATGGATACTCTGGCGGATTATACCGGAGAAGCAATGCCTTCCGATGACATCACAATTGTGGTGGTGCGCCGCAGTGAAAATCCCTCCGCAGTACCGCATAACACTATTTCTGAATAAAACCCGTTTACTGATACCGGAACGGAATAGATAATCCGGCAACTAAAAA
>JBAPTX010000546.1:0-3037 GCA_049282375.1 Calditrichia bacterium | reverse complement strand
TTCTTTTCCGGCAGTTAACTCAGCAGGAGTGGGAGTCATTCGAAGAAAAACTGCCGGTAAAAGCACCGGAAAAGGCTCTTCTGGATCTGTTGCGGCAGGAGGACTTTTACCGGATTCTGGACCTGTTGAAGAATAAATATTCCACTCTCCCCGCTCCCCTATTCCTGTATAACTGGCTTCAGCTTATCAATAATTTACTGCACCATCTTTCGCAGGATAAAACAGTATTGATGGTAATCCGGGCGGATGATACATTTTTAGATGAATATTCGGATTTGTTAAAAAGCCTTTTACAAACCAGCAGCACCCTGCCCGTAAAATGGCTGTTTTTAGGCAGTGAAAAGAAACCGGATTTTAATGCAGGGGATTTTTTCTCCGGGGGAAATTTAATCCCCGGCGCCTTGTTTTTAAATCAATTTTTCAGTACACAGGAAAGTTGCAGTTTTACCCGGTCCTGTGCTTACCTGGAAAGCGCGGAAAGAGTTTACCTGAATAAGAACAGAAAACCCGCAGAAACTGCTGATCCCGGAATTCTTGCCGGCCTTTCTGAAAAGGAATTAAGTTTTCTGCAGTATTTTGCCGTTTCCGGATTTTTTAATCCGTTGAAATTTGTGAACTATCTGTTGAACCAGCATTTCAATGCTGATGGAAGTCTTTTAATTTCATTGATTCGCAGGAACATACTGGTACAGGAAAAAGGACCGGCGGAGTGCCTGAATTTTTATTTCAGGGAAGAAACACTTTACAGGGCGGTTCTCAGCAGTTGTGCAACGGAACAGAGAAAGGAACTGCGGCAGGAAGTTCTCTCTTTTTGGGATGCCGAATCCGGTGTGGCGGACCGGGAAAGATTACTCCGGTTGCTGTGGGAAAACGGGTCGCCCGCAAAATTTGCCTTCATCGGCAGCGATCTTTTACAGTTTTATAGCCTGACCTATGATTTCAGCAGGTATAAAACGCTGCTGCCCAGGCTGGAGGAAGTCGCTGAAAAAGAAAAACAAAAAACCGGCGGCCGTCTTAGGATTGCCATTCAGAAATCGTTTGCGGAACCGGCCAGTGAACCGGTATCAGCAACAGATATCCGTTTTCTGCAGACGGCTTTTAAAGCTTCCCTGAAATATCAAAAAGAACAGTGGCAGATAGCTTTCATCTATTTGATCCGGGCTGTTCTCCATCACAATATTGAAGCAGTGGAGCTGATCAGAGAATGGGTAAACAGCAAGGGGGATGAGCATGAAATGAGCCCCATTGTAAACCTGCTGATTGGAACACATGACTGGCGTGAAAGAAAATTTAATTCCGCGCAGAGAAAATCTGAACAATACACAATGCAGTTTTATACCCGGGATCAATACTGGTATATTCCACTGGGCTGCCTGCAAATGAGCCTTGTCTTTGAGAGTAAAAAAGATTTTGAAAACGCCTACACCTACGCCACAATGGCCCTGCAGGCGGCTGATGCTCTGAATGATTTCTGGACGATGGACTACAGTCTGAAGAGAATAGAACAAAATCCGCACTACCGGCAGAATATCGCGCGATTAAAAGACTGGGCATTCCAGTATAGAAACCGGCTGCAGTTATTCCGCACCGCCGATTTGGGAAAATTTGACCTGCGCGAAAAAATTTTCCGGATGCCTGAACCGGCAACCGGGCAACCCGCTTTAAACATGGAATCGCACTGAAATAATATCCCCGTCCCGAACGGGATAATCCTTTCCCTCCAGCCGCAGAACCCCTTTCTCTTTTGCTTTAGCCAGGCTGCCAAGCTCCATAAAAGTGTCATAGTGAATCACTTCGGCACGGATAAACCCCCGCTCCAGATCAGAATGAATGGCGCCGGCGGCCTTTTGAGCAGTGGTTCCGTTGCTGACAGTCCAGGCCCGGCATTCATCATCTCCCACAGTAAAAAAGGAGATGAGGCCCAGCAGACTGTAAGACTGCCGGATCATCTTATTCAGGGCCGGTTCTGTAATCTGAAGTTCTTCCATAAACATACTGCGGTCTTCCTCAGACAACTGGGAAATTTCCAGTTCCACTTTTGCGGAAAGTCCCGTTAAAACGACATTCGGATAATTCCGGTAATGTTCCAGGGGCTGCAGAATTTCACTTTCGCGTGCAATATCTTCTTCCTGCATATTGACCACTATGATCAGCGGTTTAGCGGAAAGGAACTGATATCCTTTCATTTGTTTTGCTTCTTCTTCAGTAAAATCAATAGTCCTAAGCGCCTGATCGTTTTCCAGTATTTCGCGGCAGCGGTTCATTAAAGCCAGCTCACGGATATCCTGTTCTGATTTTATTTTCTGAATTTGTTTTTCCAGACGATCGATGCGGTTTTCCACAATCAGAAAGTCGGAGAGAATAAATTCCGTTTCCAGGGTCTGCACATCACGGGCGGGGTTGAGTGAGCCGGAAGGATGGGGAAATACTTCATCCTTAAATGCCCGCACAATATGACACAGGGCATCCGTGTTTTTTAGCGTCTTTAAAAACTGCGCATCGAAACCTTTGCCCTGCCCTGCTTCCGGCTCAATTCCCCCGACTTCAATATATTCAATGGTGGCATTTATCTGTTTTTTGGGATTAAATATTTCGGTGAGGTTGTCGAGCCTGCTGTCCGGCACTTTCACCACCCCCCGGTGCACTTCTATTTTACCGCCGGTATGCGCGGCAACGGCATTTTGGCCGGTTAAGGTGGAAAACAGGGTGGTTTTGCCGGAATAGGGTAATCCGATTATACCTACTTCCATGCGGTGTTCTCCTTTTTAGCATAAAAAAAGCGAAGCTGAACGCTTCGCTTAAATTTATAATAATCCATTTTATTTTACAAGATTAGATACGGGCTTCTTCTCCGCCGGACTTCTGCTGAGAGCAGCAGCCATTTGTTCTGGCCGATGACTTTTCAGGTGCGCTGCTCCGGCAGCAATCGTTATTCTTGAGATTATGCTCATCCGAACCGGCCGCTTCCATTTCCTGATGCGATTTGGCCGGTTTTTTACTATTCGCTTCGAAACCTAAAGCCAGCACTGCCTTTTCC
>JBAPTX010000545.1:0-2439 GCA_049282375.1 Calditrichia bacterium | reverse complement strand
CAAAAAATTCCAGTTTGGGCGGCATTCCGGCACTGGTGGCGATGTTTAAACGGAGACCGGCAGGGGAACGGTGCGATTTACGGTAAACAGTGATTTCTCCAATTCCCCCTTTTAAATAAAATTCATTGAGGGAATCTGTGGTGATCTGGGCAGGGGAGAGCCATTTTACCTGTTTTTCCAGTTTTACCTGATAAACCGGTTTTTCGGCGGCAGGTGCCGGTTCCACGCTTTTAGGGGATTCGCGGGGAGGCTTGCTGCATCCCGTCATAAACTGCCAGATCAGTAAACCCAGCACGGAAATAACCATCAGATTTTTATTCATGAACGGAACCACTATTTTTGAATTTGGTGCTTAACGATGAACAGCACTCGCTATGACAACTTTATTCATTACTGAATTTATTATATTTGTTCCCCGTTTTTGCGGCGCGGTGCGGCGGAAGTTAATGATCGGCATCAAATAATAATTCTTCACCAGATTTGTTGTAAATGCAACAGGCTCTGACTATTTTACCCCATTGAATACAGCACTGGATTTAAATTAACAGGTTAAAGCGAGGATTGCAAAGGATGGAGCATCAAAAGAAGTTTGAAGGACACACCGGAGACATGCCCCCGGAAGAATTCCGGAAATATGGACATCAACTGGTGGACTGGATTGCCGCCCACTTTGAGAACATTGATGAGGTGCCGGTACTGCCGGATGTTTCGCCTGGCGACATCCGCAATCGCTTGCCAGAATCTGCACCCGAGCAGCCGGAGGAAATGGATCAGATTCTGAAAGATATTGATTCCATTATTATGCCGGGAATGACCCACTGGAACCACCCGGATTTTTTTGCCTATTTTTCTATTACCGGAAGCGGTCCGGGGATTCTGGGTGAACTGCTGTCTGCCGCTTTCAACGTGAACGGCATGCTCTGGAAAACCTCCCCCTCGCTGACTGAACTGGAAGAAACAGTGTTGGGCTGGCTGCGGGAAATGCTGGGGCTGCCGGCAGATTTCTGGGGTATTGTTTATGATACTGCTTCAGTCAGCAGCCTGCATGCAATTGCTGCTGCCCGCGAACAGCTTACTCAATTTCAGTTCCGGGTAAAGGGAATGGCCGGCCGCAGCGATACACCGCGCCTGCGGCTTTATGCCTCCGAACATGCCCATTCTTCCATTGATAAAGCAGCCATTACTCTGGGTATCGGGATGGAAGGAATCCGGAAAATCGGGGTAGATGCCCAATTCCGGATGAACGTTGATGAATTAAAAACGGCTGTTTACGAAGACCGTGAAAAAGGCTGGCAGCCCTTTTGTGTCGTGGCAACTGTCGGCACAACCTCAACCACCAGTATTGATCCGGTGCCGGAAATTGCAGAAGTATGCCGTCAGGAAAACCTCTGGCTGCATGTGGATGCAGCTTATGGCGGATCGGCTGCAGTACTGCCGGAAATGCAGCATATTCTGGATGGCTGCAATCTGGCGGATTCGCTGGTGGTCAATCCCCATAAATGGATGTTTGTGCCCATTGATTTCAGCGCGTTTTATACCCGGAAACCCCGGATTTTGAAGCAGGCATTCAGTCTGGTTGCCGAATACCTCCGGACACCTGAAGATGAGGAAGTAGAAAACCTGATGGACTATGGCATTCAACTGGGCCGCCGCTTCCGCGCCCTTAAATTCTGGTTTGTGCTGCGTTATTTCGGAAAAAAAGGGATCATTGAGCGAATTCGCTACCACATCTATTTGGCAGGACAATTCATTTCTTTAATCAAAACCCACCCGGATTTTGAACAAATGGCCCCGGCACCGTTCAGCACAATCTGCTTTCGTGCGCATCCCGAATCCCTTTCCCCGGATAAAGATCTGAACCGTTTAAATGAAGAATTGCTGCAAAGGGTCAATGCGTCCCGGCAGGTTTTTCTCTCCCATACCCGGCTGAATGGACAGTTTGTCTTGAGGCTGGCTATCGGCAATCTGCAGACCCGGGAAAAACATTTGCTGCAGGCCTGGGAAATCCTGCAGCAGGAGTTGCAGAATCTGCTGCAGAACCATAAGGAATTCAAATAAAGATAACAGCATATGAATATTCCAAAAAATGCAGTTATTATCCCGGAATCCCGCTTTATGCAGTTTAACAGGGGAGTGGAAGATGCATTCGGGTTTTTTGAAGCGCAGGAAAAAAAGCGGTATCAGGATGAATTAAACCGGTACAATGAGGGAAGTGCCTACAATTATTTCCGCATGAGTTCTGAAACGGAAGCGTATGAGTGGCAGGATTTTATAAATAAATTGGTCCGGAAACTGTTTGAAAAATTTGAATATTTGCTGATTTTTCCGGACAACCGCATTTTCGGGTGCCGGAAGGGAAAGCTGCATTTTTTGAAGACAACTGCCGGGGCTTTTACGGCAGCGCAGGATCTGGAAGGGAAAAAGACGTGTTCCTGAAAA
>JBAPTX010000544.1:0-5940 GCA_049282375.1 Calditrichia bacterium | reverse complement strand
CCCGGAAATTTATCTTGCTCAGTATGGGTCGGATGCCTTCCGCTGCTATCTGATGTTCGGGTTTGAGTTTGAAAAGGGCGGCCCCTGGAGCGATGAAGGGATTGCTTCGCTGGACCGTTTTTTGAACCGCATCTGGCGGCTGTTCGAAAATTATGAATGGATTTTTTCGGAGAATGCAGCAGCCGGTAAAACCGGAGAATCAGAAAATGAACTGAATAAAGTGCTGCATAACTCCATCAAGGGCGCCACGGAAGATACCGAACGGTTTCATTTCAATACGGCCATCAGCCGGATTATGGAGCTGGTTAACGGCCTTTACCGCTACACGCAGGATCGGACCCCGGAAGAATTAAATACTGCTTTCCTGAAAGAAGTAATGGAAAATCTGCTGCTGTTGATCGCTCCATTTGCACCCCATCTGGCGGAAGAACTCTGGCAGCGCACCAAACATGAATTCAGCATTTTTCAGCAGTCGTGGCCGGAATACCGGGAAGAGGCGCTGCAGGAAGAAACGGTAAATTACGGTATTCTGATAAATGGAAAAGTGCGCAGCCAGTTGCAGGTGCCCCGGAATATGGAAAAGCAGGAAATCGAAAAACGCGCGCTCAGCGAAGGCCGCATTCCGGAATTGCTTAAAGACAAGCGGATTCTGAAAATCATCGTTATTCCGGAAAAGATCGTCAATATTGTGGTAAAGTAAAAAATTTATCAACTTGGATTTTAAAAAAGCGGGCGCAGCCGTAACAGGTTACGCCCCTTTTTTATATATTTTAGATTGAATCTGCTTCTTAGATCGGAAACTGCCCATGCTTAGGTCATCCACTCTTTTTGCGGTAATACCGGCTTCTGACTGGCTGCACCTGATCGGGTTGTTCATGGTGGTAGTACTGCTGATTCTGATGGCCGAAAAGATTCGAAAAGAACTGAAGTGGCCGCAGGAAGTAACCCGCAAAATGGTTCACATTTCAGTGGGATTACTGATGCTTTCCACCCCTTTGCTGCTGAAGAGCGCGCTGCCTCTGCTGCTGCTATCCGCCTTTTTTACGCTTTTTAACACCATCGCGGTGCGGAAGAATCTTTTCCCGGGAATTCATATCAGAAACGATAATTACGGCACTGCCTTTTATGCGCTTTCCTTTTTTATTCTGGTGCTGCTCTTCTGGTCAGATTATAAAATCATCATTTTGGCATCAGTACTTATTATGGCGGTGGGGGATGCGGGGGCGGCAATTATTGGCGCCAACATTCGGAATCCGCACCGCTACCGGCTGATCCGGGATGTTAAATCGCTGGAAGGATCAGCGGCCATGCTGCTGATCAGCAGCGGCGCCGTTTTGCTGATAACTCTGTTTTATCCGCAGGCTGTTCCCGGCAATGCTGCAGACCTGCTATTAATCGCCATTTCTCTGGGAATTATTGCTGCAGCGGCGGAGTCGCTGGGCGATCACGGAAGCGATAATCTCTGGGTGCCGCTGGTGACCGCAATTGTCTTCTATTATATGCTGACAGGGGGTAGTGATGCCCGGCTTCAGGTTTACCTGGCCATTATTTTCGGGGGCTCCTTTATCTTGCTGTCCTGGCGATTACGATTTTTAAGCGGCAGCGGGGCAGTGGCGGCATTTCTGTTGGCGGTAATTGTATATGGTTTCGGCGGCTGGATGTGGACTGTCCCTGTTCTTGCCTTCTTTATTTTATCCAGCCTGCTCTCCAAAGCCGGGAAGGTGCAAAAGCAGCAATACGATCTTATTTTTGAGAAAGGCGACCAGAGGGATTACCTGCAGGTGCTGGCAAATGGCGGGGTTGCCGGTTTCATTATGATTATGATGATCCTCAATCCCTCACCGGTTTTATATGCAGCTTTTCTCGGTGCACTGGCCGCTGCCAGCGCCGATACCTGGGCAACAGAAACCGGCGTTCTGCTTGGGAGAAATCCTCGCTTGATTACCACCGCTAAACTCGTTCCATCCGGTACTTCCGGCGGGATTACGGTTGCCGGCCTGACGGGGGCATTTGCCGGCGGCCTGGCCATCGGATTTAGCAGTCTGCTATTCCTGAATTTTCGTTCAACCGGGGAATGGCTGCCCTTTATTTTGCTGGTGGGGCTCAGTGGATTGCTCGGCAGTCTGGCGGACAGCTTTCTGGGCGCCGTTTTGCAGGTGCAGTACCGCTGCCCTTACTGCAGTAAAATAACCGAAAAGAAGGTTCATTGCGGGAGCAAACCGGCCCTGCCGGTAAAAGGGATTCACTGGATCAACAATGATTTTGTCAATTTTGTAAATACCATTTGCGGTGCCGGGGCCATGTGGCTGTTCTGGTTGCTTTTTTTTGAAAGCTGATGAGTTCACCCCCTGAAAAATTTTGCATCAACGGATCGGGCGGCTTACATTGTTTCAATAAAAATGGCGGTCCGGTTATGGCACAGGAAAAGAATTCCAATTCAAATAAAAAAATTGCAGCGCCCCGCATTAAGGCGGACAATTCCAGCGGTAGTTTTCAAAGGGCAGATTACTGGGAGTACTGCGATAACTGCGGCTTTAAGCTGGTGGTGAAGAAGTGCGAGTTGATCTGCCCCCGCTGCGGTTTTTTTCATAGCTGTTCGGAACCCTGATACCGGAGTTTAAAATGAGCCTATATCAATTACATGTTTTTGTCTGCCAGAATGAAAGGGATGAAACCGATACCCGCGGTTCCTGCGCACAAAAGGGCAGCCGGGAATTCCGCGAAAAGCTGAAAGCGGAAATAAAAGCCCGCAAACTTAACGCGAAAATCCGCATCAATAAAGCGGGTTGTCTCGGTACCTGCAATCAGGGCATTTCAATGGTGATTTATCCACAGGGCATCTGGTACGGCAAGGTGACAACGGCGGATATTCCGGAAATACTGGAAGAAACGCTCCTCGGCGGCAGGATTGTGGAGCGGCTGTTGATGCCCTTTATGCGTAAAAAGAAAAAAGAGCCGGTCAGGATTATCTGAATGTGTTTGATTTAATTAATATTGTAATGAAATAAGCTGTTGCATTTTCCAGCACATTCATAGAAGTATACAGATCAAAAATTCAAATTTTTTGGGCAACGAGATATAAGGGAAACAAAATTGCAGACCATAATGAGCATACATTTTGTCAATATCCGATATCCCTATGATTTAGAGATTACTGAATTTGAGATTAAGGCAGCAGTAAAAAATGCTGTTAAAATCAAATCCTTTGTTTTAGAAAAAGCAAAATTAATGTAATCAATGCTCGCGTTATAAAATCATTTTAATAATTTGAATTGTCCATTCCCATAATAATCCTGATTTATTTATAACTCAAGCATTCTCAGTAAAAAGTAAATTAGTATGCACTCCTTTATTGCAAATCTTATCCTTTTCTTTCATCTGCTCTATGTCTTGTATATTATTGCCGGATTCTTTTTTATTTGGACCGGTTATCTTTTTGGCTGGAATGCAATCAGGAATCCGCTGTTCCGCTGGAGCCATCTGGCGGCAATGGGGATTGTCATACTGGAAACGATTGCCGGCGTATTCTGCCCGCTTACAGACTGGGAAATCCGTCTGCGGCAGGCTGCCGGTGAATCTTTTAATTATCCTTCCGGATTTATTCCTTACTGGCTTCACCGCCTGCTGTTTTTCGACTGGCCGCAGTATGTTTTCCAAATCGCCTATTTGGGCTTTTTTCTGCTGATGATCCTGACCTTCATCATTATCCCGCCCCGGCGAAAATCCCGCCGCTGATGCTCGATTTCTGACCCCTTGACTACCTGCTGCCTTTCCAGTATATTTTGCCCTGAAAAGTACCGGAGGAGATGCGAATGTTCAGTGGGTCTATTGTGGCAATGGTAACACCGTTTGATAAGCAGCAGCAGGTAAACTATGAAAAGATTGAAGAACTCGTTTTATTTCATCTGGAAAACGGGACTGATGCTTTGCTGCCCTGCGGCACCACCGGAGAATCGCCCACTCTGTCCTCATCGGAAAAATTAAAAATTTTTAAAACTGTAGTAGAAGCCGCTGCCGGAAAAATTCCCGTAATTGCCGGAACCGGTGATTACAACACCGCACATACCGTGGAATTGACCCGAGATGCAAAAAAGATAGGTGCGGATGCTGCTCTGATTATCACCCCGTATTATAACAAACCCACTCAGGAAGGGCTCTACCGCCATTTTATGACCGTGGCCGAAAAAGGAGAACTTCCGGTGGTTATTTATAATGTGCCGGGGCGGACCAGTGTGAATATTCTGCCGGAGACAATAGACAGGCTGGCAGATCACCCCCTTATTGTTGCGGTGAAGGAGGCTTCCGGTGATATAAACCAGATTTCCCGGCTGCATCATATATGCGGGGAACGCCTAAATATCCTGTCGGGAGATGATGCCTTAACACTGCCCATTCTCAGTGTGGGCGGCAGGGGAGTCGTTTCCGTAACGGCCAATATCGTCCCGCAGAAAGTTAAAGCGCTGGTAGAATCCTTTCTCTCAGGAAATGCAGGCAAAGCGCTTCAGCTTCATCATGAAATGGAAGCTCTGAATAAAATTCTTTTTATTGAAACCAATCCGATTCCCATCAAAACAGCCATGAATCTGATGGGATTCAATATGGGCGGATACCGGCTGCCGTTATGTGAAATGGCTGCCGATCACCGGGAAAAATTGAAATTTCATCTGGAAAAATATGACTTGATTCAGGCGGAGGCCTGATATTTGGCGCTGATCGTCCAGAAATACGGCGGATCTTCTGTTGCCACTCCCGGGCAGATCAGAAAAGTTGCCGGGCGGATTGTGGATGAGCAGCGCAAAGGAAACCAGATTGTGGTGGTGGTCTCTGCACTGGGCGATACCACAGATGAACTGGTGAAGCTGGCCCACCAGGTATGCAGCGAACCACCCGAACGGGAGATGGATATGCTGCTCTCCACTGGGGAGCGCGTTTCCATCGCATTACTGGCAATGGCCGTCATTGAACTGGGCGGCGATGCGATATCTTTTACCGGTTCACAAATTGGCATTATTACTGACAACCGGCACACCGAAGCCCGTATACTGGAAATCAGGGCGAGCCGGCTGATGGAAGAACTGCAAAAGGGGCGTGCGGTAATCGTTGCTGGTTTCCAGGGCGTCAGTATCAATAAAGAAATCACCACACTCGGGCGGGGCGGATCGGATGCCACCGCACTGGCGCTGGCGGCGGCACTGCAGGCAGACCGCTGCGAGATGATGAAAGATGTGGATGGGATTTACCTGGCGGAGCCGCGCCTGATCCCCGAAGTTAAGATGAATCAAAAGATAAGTTATGATGAAATGCTGGAAATGTCCCACTTTGGAGCAGGCGTGCTGCAAACCGAATCTGTTGAAATAGCCAAAAGTCACAATATCAAAGTGGGTATCGGATCCAGCAGCACCGGTAAAATCGGCACGATAATCACCGATCGCTCACTGGACAAGTCCCGCATTTCCGGCATCGTGCAGCGGGATAAACTCTGCTATCTAAAAGTTTCAGAAATTCAGGATCAGCATAGATCAGAATTCATGAACAATGTTTCGCGTCAAAATATTAAAACCTATCTGTTTGAAGCCGGTTCGGGTGTTCTGGAAATGGTATTCGATTCAAGCCGGAAGCAAAAAGTAAATCTTTGTCTTGAAAGCATCGACATACTCCCGGCGCCGAAAACCAGTTTCGAAGAAAACCTGGGAATTGTAGCCATTACCGGTGCAGGGCTTAGTTTTGCTTCTTCGGCAGCGCGGCGGATATTCAAAGTTTTATCTGATTTAGCATTTCCGGTGCAGAAAATGGAAGTATCCCAATTGCGGATATCGCTGTTGCTGCCGCAAAATTTTGTTGATGATATGGTCATTGAGCTTTACCAAAGATTATTTGAAGGACAGGAGGGATTGTAAAATTTACTTCAGGAATTTTCCCCGTATTTTTTCTACCATCATC
>JBAPTX010000543.1:0-4395 GCA_049282375.1 Calditrichia bacterium | reverse complement strand
GGAAGATATTGGAAATGCTGATCCCCAGGCACTGGTAATTGCCACCAACTGCTTTACCGCGGTAACCTATATCGGGCTGCCGGAAATCAAAATTATACTGTCGCAGGTGGCGGCTTATCTGGCGGCTGCTCCAAAAAGCAATGCCGCCATCCGGGCCATAAACAGCGCTGTTGAAGATGTTAAAAAATACCCGGATCTGCCGGTGCCGCTGCATCTGCGAAATGCCCCCACTTCGCTGTTATCCGACCTGGGGTATGGAAAAGATTACCGCTATGCCCATAATTATCAGGATAATTTTGTTAAAGAACAGTACCTGCCGGATGAATTGCGGCAGAATATATATTATAATCCCGGGGAGCAGGGCAGGGAAAAGCAGATCGGGGAAGCACTTCAGAAGTTATGGGACGGAATAAAAAATTACACCACCAAAAGTGGGGAAAAGGGAAGATGAAAAACTGGCAGTCCTATCTTACTCAGAAATATGCCGATATACGCACCCGACGAAACCGCAAGGAATTGAACCGGGAAGTGTTCAGTTATCCGTTTCCGGCAAAGTTCGTGGAAAATGTGATTGTTGTGCTGCCATTAGACCGGAATATCGGGGACTCCGCCATGGGCCTGGTTCAAAAACTGCGCCGTCATTTCACCCATTGGCGGTTCCTGGTCCTTAATATAAACCGCTTATCGCAGGATAAATTGAATAGATTCAAGCTGCCGGATGATAAATTTGTAAATGAACTGAAGAACAATCATTTCCATCTGGCACTTGACCTGAATTTTGATTTTGATATTCGCACCGCCTACCTGATAAATATGCTGAAAATTCCGCACCGCCTGCACCTGACCCAGCAGGAAGGTAACTATTACAATCTCGTGATGCCCACAAACCGGGAAAATTTTCAAAGCTTTGATTATGTGCTGCATTCTCTTGCCAATTTGTTTCCACTGGAAAAAAGCGAGCAGGAATGAAGCAGATGTTTAAATAAAGACAAGCCAGTCATGCTTCGGCGAAAAAAAAATCACCGTGCACTGCGCGATTTTTATACTATATATTTGTAACTCCCTGGAAGGGAAAGATGTTTTTTTAAGCAATCATTTTTATTTAAGGAGGTAGTTTTATGAGACGGTTCTTTACCCTGTCAGCATATCTTTTGATGTTGATTGTATCCATTCCTTTGTTTGCGGCAGAACGCGGGGTTATTAAAGCAATTCCCACCCCCAGTTTTCCTTACGGACTTACTTACGACGGCACCTATTTATGGGTCGGATGTTCCTCTTCTCAGGGTGATGATAAACTCTGGAAACTGGATCCGGCAGACGGAACCATTGTGGGCAGCATTCCGGTACCGGATGCCAACGGTTCCTATACAGTAAAGGCGCTTGCTTTTGATGGTCAGAATCTCTGGGTGTTTGAAGATCTGCCTTCTTCCAGCCACCCGGATAAAATTTACAAGGTAGATCCGGCAAACGGAAATATCCTGAAAACCATCAGTGCGCCAACCAATAATTATATTGGCGGCATGACCTATCTGGATGATCACCTCTGGATAAGCAATTATTACGGCACCACTCCGGAAGGTATTATCGTGAAGCTGGATACCAACGGCGTTAATCTGGGCAACATAGTCACACAGGGAGAGCAGCCTATGGGCGTGGCTACGGACGGGCAGTTCATCTGGTGTGCGGAAGATTCCGGATTTGGAAATACCCGGGACGAAATTTATCAGTACGATCCCGTGGCTCAGACTTATACCGGCACCTTTATCCGCAATCCCTCCACCCGTCCGCGGGACATGACCTGGGACGGACAATATCTCTGGCTGGTTAATTACGGTGCGAACGAACTCTATCAAATATCACTGGAAGGCGGCACGCCGGACATCAACCTGCCGGTAAGTTCACTGGATTTCGGACTGGTTTCGGTAGGCGATACCGCCACCCAAACCCTTAATATTCAGAATGTGGGAACTGATACGCTGACAATTACCGGCATGACTTTTAATAATACTGCCTTCTTCAGCAATATTCCCTCCTTCCCGGTTATTATTCCCGAAGGAAGTGGTCTGGCGGTGCAGGTCTCTTTTGCCCCGCAAAACGTGGGACAAACCATCGGGCTACTCTCAATTGACAGTGATGACCCTGATGAGCCGATGGTAACTGTGGACCTGGCCGGACAGGGGCAGTATGTCGCGCCCACCATCTGGCTCAGCGCCTATTACCACGATTTCGGGAATGTTTGGATTCCCACCGAAGGCAAGGCAAAATGGACGCTTAAAATTGCCAACACCGGCAACCAGAATCTGGAAATTGTGGATCTGCTGCTGGATGATCAGGTTTTTACACTGGGCGGATTCAGTTCATTCCCCATAAATATTGTACCCAATGACACTTTTGACCTGATGGTTTATTTCCAGCCGCAGGATACGGTTCTCTATGAAGACTCACTGGCGATTGCTTCTACCGATACTGCAAACCCGTTCGTTTTTGTGGAATTGCAGGGGCGCGGGTATATGCCGGATTATGTGAGCGGATATGAATTCTGGCATTATGATGTTCCCGCCAATCCCTACGGCAGCAGTTTTCAGGATTTTGAAGTGGATGGTTTAAAGCCGCTTGGCGACATTAATGGCGACGGTGTTTCGGAAGTGGTGATTGCAACCGAAAACTACTGGCTGCTGTGTTTGGACGGCGCCGGCAGCGGCGTTACCGATACGGTCTGGTCATTTTCCACCTATATTTCCAATTACAGTGCCGGCTCCATCGGTGCCAATTCGGATTACGGGGTACAGGATGCCATCTCCACGGATGCGGACCTGAATAATGACGGCATTAAAGATGTGGTAATCGGGACCGGCGGCGGCAACGAACATGTGTATGCCGTAAATGGCAAAACCGGCGAAATGCTGTGGACCTTCGGCACTGATGATCCCAACAGCTACAGCATGGGCGATTTTCAGGCAGTGGATGTAAAACGCGATTTTAACGGCGATCAGGTAAATGATGTCCTTGCGATTGCCGACGGCAGTGAAACGAACAACGGCGGCTATCACAGCGCTTATCTGTTCGACGGCACTAATGGAAACATGATCTGGTCATACACTTATCCCGGGCCCAACCTTTCTTTCGGTAAATCCATTATTTCCATGGAAGATCTGACCGGCGACGGCGTTCCGGAGGCGATGATCAATGTTTCCAACAACAACTCCGGAAATACGGACAAAAAAACCTACTGCATTGACGGCGCTTACGGCACCCCGGTATGGGATCAGATTGCGGTGAATAACGGACCGAAAGAGCTGCTGGAGTTGCCGGTTCCCGGTGAAACTCCGGATGTGATTGTGGGCGAATATTTTGCTGATGTCCGCCGCCTGGATGGTGAAACGGGTGCAGTGGTGTGGTACACCACTGTCGGGGTCGGTTATGCCGGAATTATTCAGATGAACCTGATCTCCGACATTAATAATGATGGCTTTGATGATATTCTGTTTGCCACTTTTACCGGCGCCGTATCCTGTTTAAGCGGAGCGGACGGCAGCTACCTCTGGTCATTCGCGGCTGAATTCCAGTATGGAATTACCGCTGTGCCCGATTTAAACAACGACGGTTTTGACGATGTGGTAGTGGGCGGCGGCACCAACAATCCGGATACCGGTTTTCTTTATGTGCTCAGCGGGAAAGGGGATATGACCCTTATGACCAAAACCTATTCCGGGGATCGCATCAATGCGGTGGCAGTGATGCCCTCTATTGACGGAAATGACAGTTATGAAATTCTGGCTTCAACCAACAACGGACAGGTTTACTGCTATTCCGGCGGCTTAACAGCTTCTTCAATTTCCGGGAATGAAAACAATCTGCCGGCCGGATTCGAATTGCTGCAGAATTATCCCAATCCCTTTAATCCGGAAACCCGCATCAGTTTTACACTGCCGGGACAAAGCCGTGTGACTGCGCGCGTTTATAATGTAATCGGCCAGCAGGTTGCCACTCTTTTAAACAACCGCAGTCTGCTGCCGGGCAGCCATGAGTTAACTTTCAACGCCGGCAGCCTTCCCTCCGGAATGTATCTGCTGCGCATCGAAAGTGATTTCGGTGTACGCACCCGTAAAATGATGTTGATGAAGTAGATATTTTCACCTTGCGCGCGGGCGCGGAACCGTCTGCGCGCAGTTTATTTGTTATTAAACTCTGGAGTTTGGAATGAAAACAATTTTATTGTTTATCATAATTTTTATCTTTTGCGGAATGGCTTTGGCGGAATCTCAGCCCTATTTACGGGTGGCGGTCAGTCAACTGGAAGACCTGTATCCGCTGATTTCTGAGGGGGTAGAATTTTATGATGTTAAAATTTATAATCAGCAGGTTGCCCGACCCGGCAAGCGCGAGGTACAGTGG
>JBAPTX010000542.1:0-4253 GCA_049282375.1 Calditrichia bacterium | reverse complement strand
AAATGCCGGACATAAATCATGTTCAGATTTTTGAAAATAAAGGCGAGATGATGGGCTGCAGCAATCCGCATCCCCATGGACAAATTTGGGCGCAGAAAACCATTCCGCGGCAGCCTGCACTGGAACTGCGGGAATGCAGCAGCTATTTTTCCCGGGAAAAAAATTGCCTGCTTTGTGACTATCTGAAAACTGAATTGAAAGTTGCTGAACGAATTGTTTTCCAAAATGACCATTTTGTGGTTCTGGTACCCTTCTGGGCAGTGTGGCCCTTTGAAACGCTGCTGCTGCCAAAACGCCACTATAACAGTTTTGCCGAAATGAAGGAAGTTGAAAAGGATGCACTTGCTGAAACATTGAGCAACCTTACCATCCGCTACGATAATCTTTTTCATGTTTCGTTTCCATATTCTGCCGGCTTTCATCAGGCGCCGACTGATGGCAGGGATTACCCTCAACTGCATTTTCACATGCATTTTTATCCCCCGCTTTTACGCTCCGCCACAATTAAGAAATTTATGGTCGGCTATGAAATGCTTGGAGAACCGCAGCGGGATATTACGCCGGAAGCAAGTGCAGTGCAGTTATCTGAAGTGCCGGAAACTCATTATAAATTAATGGAAAAATAGCTCGCTTCCCTTAGAAGGAGTGAAAATGCACCCTCATTCATCTGGCATTATATCTAAAAGTCAAATTGAAAATGATAAACTTTGGATTCCCTGATATTTGATGATCCGAATACATTACAAAAAAAGTAAGGAAAACTGATGCAAAACCGTTATATCAAAACTCTGCTATACTTTCTGTTCTTCAGCACTCTAGTTAATTTATCCCCGGTTACAGGCAGGAATATTAATTATGTATCCAACCGGGAGCCGCTGATAGAAAACCCCTATATAAAATTGCCGCTGGGGGCTGTACAGCCGCAGGGCTGGATGCGGGCACAATTGGAACGGGCAGCGCAGGGATTCACCGGTAAACTGGATGAATACTGGCGGGATGTCGGCCCGGATAATGCCTGGCTGGGCGGCGAAGGAGATGCCTGGGAGCGCGGCCCCTACTGGCTGGACGGTCTTGTTCCGCTGGCCTATATTCTGAATGATAAAGATCTGATTCAAAAGTCGCAGAGATGGATTGAAGCAGTGCTGGCGGGTCAGCGGGCGGATGGGTATTTCGGGCCATTGCCGGACAGCACCCGTGAATTCGGCGATTCCCGCTGGGAAAGGAGGCAGGCCTGGCAGGAATTAGCCAAGATGGACTGGTGGCCGCATATGGTGATGCTGAAGGTGTTGCAGCAATATTATGAAGCCACCGGCGATCAGCGGGTACTGGATTTTATGACCCGCTATTTTAAATATCAGCATCAATGGATTGAAAAGCGGCCGCTGGATTACTGGACGCACTGGGCCAAAAGCCGCGGCGGAGAAAACCTTGCCAGTATTTACTGGCTGTATAACCGCACCGGCGACCGCTTTCTGCTGGATCTTGGCCGGACCATTTTCCAGCAAACGCTGGACTGGACGGAACGGTTTGAATCCGACTACCCCGATTCCTGGCATGGCGTGAACACCGGAATGGGAATCAAGCAGCCGGCAGTTTGGTATCAGTATTCCGGGGACGATCGCTATTTAAAGGCGGTCAAACAGGGAATTGAAAAACTGATGAAATACCACGGGCAGGTGCAGGGATTATGGTCCGGGGATGAGATGCTGCACGGCACTGAACCGACGCAGGGCACTGAACTGTGCACGGTAGTGGAATATATGTTCAGCCTGGAAACGGTTTTGAAAATTACCGGTAATCCCCGCTATGGCGATATTCTGGAGCGGGTGGCTTATAATGCGCTGCCGGCGCAGATCTCAGATGATTACACCGCCCGCCAGTATTACCAGCAGCCAAACCAGATTGCCTGCACCACGGACTGGCATAATTTTAACACCAAACACGATAATTCCGAAAATATGTTCGGCTTTGAAACCGGTTACGGCTGCTGCACTGCAAATCTGCACCAGGGCTGGCCCAAACTGGCTTCCCATTTGTGGATGGCAACCCAGGACAATGGTCTGGCAGCAATGGTTTACGCCCCCTCACGGGTTACCGCCAAAGTGGAAGATGGAACAGAAATTATCTTTCGGGAAGAAACCGGATACCCCTTTACCGGCATTATTCAGTTCAGGTTAGAAAAAGGCAGCGCCTTTTTCCCGCTGCACTTGCGGATTCCGGAATGGTGCGACAGCGCCGTTGTCCGGGTGAATGGAGCAGATTTCAGCCGCCCGGCAGCCGGTACAATAGCAAAGGTGGTTCGGAAATGGCGGAAAGGGGATGTGGTTGAATTAGAGCTGCCCATGGCCGTCCGCACCTCCCATTGGCATGAAGGGGCGGCAGCGGTGGAAAGGGGCCCGCTGGTTTATGCCCTGAATATTCAAGCGGAATGGAAGAAAACGGGGGGAGAAACCCCCTTTGAAAATTATGAAGTTTTGCCGCAGGCAGACTGGAATTTCGGGCTGTTGAAGAGTTATGTGGATCACCCCGATTCACTTTTTGAAGTCAAAATAATGCCGGTTGCGCAAGATCCCTGGACGGCTGAAAATGCACCGGTTCACATCGTTGCAGCGGCGCGAAAAATTCCCGAATGGAAACAATATCAGGGAATAGCAGGGCCGACTCCCTACAGTCCCTGGTGGCGCGGGATTCGGGTGGATACGCCTGTGGAAGAGATAAAACTGATTCCCTACGGCAGCACTGTTCTGCGGATATCGGAGTTCCCGGTGGTGCAGCCGCCGGCAGAGAGCGGCTCATAAATTCATCCCCTCCGGTCACTGTTTTCAGAAAAATGGTGCCGCCTGACAATAGAAATATCCTGCTATACCGAAGAGGCTTGAAAATTTGAAACGGTTTAACTTTAATTTTGTAGTATTGCTGCTCATTTCCATTATGGTATTTTTCATTGCAGGACAACAATCCGGTTCTGCACAACTGGCCGGCAGTTTTCCGAAAGGCCGCTACACCCCGCATGGCTATATCGATAATCCCTGGCACAGTATGGCGATGAACCGCAGCGGTGTGATCCGTTCGGTGCCGCCCCTGGGATTCGGCTACTGGCATCGCAGCTTTAAAGGCAGTTACAAAGCTGGCCCGCGCGGACATGTCAACTATTTATCCCTGCTGCAGATGGGAGTGCTTATCAATGGAAAACCTTTTGCAGAGAGGGGTGACTTTGAAAAGAACGGGATTCAGCTTTATTCAGCCTACCATACCAAAAATGTAATGAGCTACGACTGGAATTATCAGCAGGTGAATTTCAGCTTTCAATATTTTCTGCCCCGGGAGAACAGCCTGGCGTGCCGGGTTGTTCTGGAAAATAACAGTCCGGAGGAAAAAGAAGTTATCCTGAATGCCGCCCATCTATACGGACTCTGGGAAATTGAATGGTGGGGCAGCAACGGGCTTTCTTCTCAATATTTAGCAGAACCGGATGTGAGCATAAGTAAAATATGGGCTTATGGAGATGTTTTCGGGTTGGCGTCGGACTGGCAGACTGCTGCTTCGGGCGCCACAGCTTCAGAAAATCAGAAACAGGACTGGTTGGGCGGCAGGGCGGGTCGTTTTTCTAAAAATGCTTCAGTCCGAAATGATGGGCCGATTTATTCCCTGCAGCGTTATCAGGTAATTTTGCCGCCGCACAGTCAACTCAGCGGTTTTATTTATCTGATCCGAGGTAAAACTGAAGCGGGTGTTTTATCCGAACTGCAAGCTGCCCGTAAAGAAATTGCTTCACAATTGAAAAGACTTTTGGCTGAAGATGAAAAGTTCTGGTCCGAATGCCCGCAGCTTAGCGGAGACTGGCCTGCGAACTGGAAGCATGGCTGGGTTTATGACTGGGAAACATTGCGCATGAATATCCGTCAGCCGATTGGTATTTTTAAGCATCCCTGGGATGCCATGCAGGTGCATTCACCCCGTCTGGTGCTGGGCGAAACGGCGCTGGATATGATGATGATGAGCTATGCGGACCCGGCGTTAGCCAAAGAAGTTATTTACGGCACCTTTGCCGATGCCCTGGCGCCCAATGTGCCCTGCGCCCGGGAAGACGGAAGTGTGAATATGATCGGGGCGGACGGCTCGGAATGCGGCACCGCTCCCATGTGGGGATTCCCTTTTCATGTTATTCAATCCATTTACGCCGCTACCGGGGATTCGGTCTGGATTACGCATCTGTATCCTTATCTGAAAGCCTATCTCGACTGGTGGCTGCA
>JBAPTX010000541.1:0-4757 GCA_049282375.1 Calditrichia bacterium | reverse complement strand
TTCAGACGGGTATTCACCGACTGCAGGAAATGGCCGGTCAGCAGCGGGATATCCTCCCGGCGTTCCCGCAGCGGCGGAATTTCAATTTTTACCAGATTCAGCCGGTAATAGATATCTTCGCGCATGGTTCCCTGGCTGATTTCTTCCTCCAGGTTGCGGTTGGTGGCAGCCAGAATCATCACGTCCACCGGCAGCGGCTTTTTACCGCCAATGCGCAGCACCTCACGGTTTTCCAGCACCCGCAGCAATTTTCCCTGCAGATGTATGGGCATTTCGGAAATTTCATCCAAAAATAAAACCCCGCCGCTGGCCAGCTCGAACTTCCCCTGGCTGGTCTGATAGGCGCCTGTAAAACTGCCGCGCTCGAACCCGAACAGTTCGCTGTCAATCAAAGTATCCGGCATGCCGGCGCAGTTCAGGGCAATAAAGGGCATTTTGATGCGGGAGCTGAGGCGGTAAATACTGCGGGCAACCAGCTCTTTTCCGGTGCCGCTCTCCCCGGTAATCAGGCAGGTTTCCACTTCGTTTTCGGCAACAACCCGGATTTTTTCGCGCACTTCCTCTATTGCAGCACTCTGCCCGATCAGCAGCATTTCCGGCTGTCCCTTGCCGTTGCCGTTGCCATTGCCATTGCCATTGCTATTGCCGTTCCCATTATGCCCGCCATTGCGGTGACCGTTGCCGTTTCCATTGCCAACCTGCTGTTTCAATTCCTGAATTTTCTGCAGGATCTGATCGCGGGTGGAGGTTTTCGGCACAAAATCGTCGGCACCTTCTTTAATGACGGCAACCACATTGCTGATGCTGGAATGGGCGGAAAGGCCCAGCACACGGGCATCGGGCTGATTTTCCTTTAAGAAACGCATTGTTTCCAGACCATCTTCCATACCGGGCATCATCAAATCACAGATCATGATATCTATATCTTCCTGCGAAATGATTTTTTTTGCGTCCACTTTACCCCTTGCCGAATACAGCTCATCCTGACCCTCTTTTAGAATTTCTTTCAGGTAACGGATGATTGCTTCGGAATCGTCCACAATTAATATTTTATAGGAATCATTCATATTTCGGGTAATCGGCTTTTTTGCCTGGATTTATTTTAAACAACTGCATTCGTGCAAATTACTGCGCCAGATAATAGGTAACGCCCAGTTTAAACCCCATAATCCCGTCTTTACGGCGGCCATGGGGCATACCGTCCAACTGATCGGTAAAAGTATACCGGTGATCCAGCAGCGCCTGCAGGCTGAAATGCTTATTGTAGAAGTATTCCACGCCGAGCCCGTAAACCAGCGAGGCCACAATATCATCCCGGGGTTCATCCAGCGTTTTATCTACCGGCAGGGAAACGCCGTTACGGGATTGCGGCCAGTAATCAATAATTCCGCCGCCAAAGGTTAAAAAGGGTGAAATACGCTTCTGGGGCAGGATCATCCATTGCCCTTTCAGTTCCGCCAGCCGCACTCCGGTATCAAAATGTTCTTTATCCGCCACCCGTCCATAGTATCCATTCAACAGCAGCGAAAAGCGGGGGCTGAAATTAAAACGCAGAAATGCTTCCCCAACAGGCCGTAATTTTTCATTTGTGTAATCGCCGGTATAAATCTGGGCACCGCCATTCATTCCCAGACCAAAGAAGCGGGGCGAGAGATTGGGTGAGGCATGGAAATCAATTTTACCCTCAACTTCATCCCGTTCTTTTAAATAGCTGAGCACCACCGGCGCATGAACATCCTGCGGATTTTCCAGTGCCCAGAGATTATCCATTACCCCTTCCAGCACCATGCCGACCACCGCCTTTTCGATGGCTTCCAAAACGCACATCTGCGGCGGTTCGTTCACGCTGAACCCGGTTTCCACTTCCAGCAGCCGCTTGAAGCGCACATAGCGGTAAACCCCCACATCCACGCTCATGGAAAGAATGGATTTGGTGGTATAAACGGTTTTCAGGACGCGGCCGGTCTGGGTGGAAACCGCCCGCAGGTAAATGCTGACTTCATCTTTGCGGTACTGGGTGGAGCCGCCGATCCCGAAATATTTCGCGCCCACGCCGCCGGTTACGGTATTGGTTTCGTAGGAAACAATCCCGCCTTCCAGAATAATGCCGGCATACAGCAGCGGGGGAAGCGGCGGCAGCTTGTCCCCATCCTGCGTGGAATAGTTTTCGCGGCTGGAGCGGATAATTTTACGTTCATTCAAAAGATTGGACAATCCCTCCCGCTCGATTACGGTAAACCAGCGGGAATCTTCCAGCGCCTTCAGCAGCATGGAGGTGGCACCCTGCGTTACTGCAGTTGACCAGGAAACACCCGTGGAAGAAGTTTTATACTGCCCGGTCTGATCGCGGAATTTGTACACCGCCACCACAATGGGCTCTTTGGGGGCAGGCAGCGCCACCAGGTCCTTATGAATAGAAGTGACATATCCCAGGTGGGCCGGTTTTTTACTGGGCACCTCAATCAGCGAAGGCGCACAACTGAATAAGAAAAACAGCATCACCAAAAAAAGCAGGACGGTTCGTATTTTGATGTTTACTTTAATTCCGGAATGAAGCATTTTACGTTACCTCACTGGGCATTGCATTTTTTATTTTATCTCTTTTATTTTTCAGCAGTACTCATTTTTACTTTCCTGCACATTACCGCAAATTTTCAGTTTATCCGCATAAAAAATTTATACTTACCGTGAAATTCATTATCGGACTACCCGCTGTTTACTTTACCAGTGCAGAGGTTTTCGGGCCGGGCGAAGCAATAGTGGCGGTGCTTTTCAGATACTGATAAAGTTCATTTCTTCTCTGAATCCATCCCTGCGGGGTCAGCACCGCCAGTTGTCCGCCGGGATTAATGACCGTTCCGGTAAGCACTTCCGTCAGTAACGGGAGCCTTTTTGCCGAATTCTCCCCGGCAGGCATATTCATCAGCGCCTGCATCTCCGGTGCATCATTTCCCGTCAGATTCCACAAGCGGATATCACCGCTTTCGCTGCTCCATCCCGCCAATAACTGGAAAGCCGGTTGCCAGCTTACCTTCCGGACCGGGCCGGCGTGCAGCATGGGAACCGCACCGGCAGAAGCATCAGCAGCAGACCAGAGCCGCATCGTTCCACCCTCATCCCAACTGCAGAGCCATTTTGAACTGTCCAGAAAAGTAACTCCGGCAATTTTACCCTGATGCTGCACGGGGGGTCCTGCCAGACTGCCGTCTTTTGTGTTCAGCAGAAAAACACGTCCATCTGCGCACTGCACCAGTTGGCGTTCTCCGGAACTGCTAAAACTGACCTGTACGATATTTTCAGGAAAGGGGAGCGGTTCGCGGCCTTCACTGCGGCCGGGAAGGCGCCACATCCGCAGAAAACGAAAGCCGTCCCAGGTCAGCAGAAAGCGTGAATCGGGATCTACCGCCACGCCTTTGAGCAAGCCATAATCCAGTGTAATACTGCTTTTCATTAATTTTGCGTCGAAACTGCGCCAGAAATCCACCGCTCGGCTGCTCCAGGTAATCGCCTGCTGGCCGCCGTTAATAAAGGCCGCACCTTCCACCCGGCGCACCAGCGGCCGCGGCTGCAAAGACTGGCCGCTGATCAGGTCCCCGGTAGCGGCATTCCATAAATACGCTTCGCCTGCATAGGTGCGCGTCAGAATAATGCGGCCGTCGGGACTTAAAATCGCTTCGCGGACAGCAGAGGGATGCTGCAGCGGACGGAAAAAAAGCTTGCCGTTTGCCGGATTCCAGACTTTCGCAGTGCTGTCCGCACCCCAACTGATTACCATTCCGCCGCCCGGATTAAAAAATGCGCCATTCACATTGGCGCCATGGGAGACGGCAGTTAACAATATGCCATCAGAAACCCGCCATAAACGGGCCTGTCCGTCCGAGCCCCAGCTCAGCAAGTAGCGATCATCAGTACTGAATTCACAGCCCCATATTTCTCCCGGAACTGAGAGCGGCTGAATCTGCCGGTTCATTTCCGGCACGGATACAATCTGGATAGAATGCCCGCTGCCCCATACCGCCATTTGATTTACCTGATGGGAAAAAGTCAGTCCAGATAGTCCCCGGCCGGGAGCAGCGAGCCCGGTCAGCCATGCCGGCGCCAATAACTGCCGGATGTTTCCCCGGCACTGTTCAATCTGATTCTGATTTTCACTGTGATAAGCAGACAATGCAAAAAAATGAGCGGCCCGCAGAAAATCACGCTGCTGCAGGGCCTGCCGGGCAAACTCGATAAACCGTTCTGCATAATTTACCGGTTTATTTTCCGGCTGATCAGGCAATGTTTCCTTCATCTCCGCTTCGCCGGTCTGCGGTTGAACAGACACCGATCCCTGGTTCTGCGCCGCAAGCAGCGGCAGCGGCAGGTATTCCGGTAAATTTTCAATTGCTCCGGGAGGCAGAGAGGTCAGCAGCGAATCATAAACCTGAGAACGGCTTTGTTCCGCAAAAAACGAGGCGGTATCGGCAGCTCCGGCTGTATCAACGTCCGGTTTTATGCTGTCCGCAATGGTTTCAGTCTGCTGCAGGGCTGTTGTTCCGGTTTCAATCAATTCGGGTGATTTCAGGAAATACAGGGCGGACAACATAAGCACCAATGCCAGCGCTGCCGCCGTAACCACCCATTTCAGCGACCGTTCTTTTTTGTCCTGCTGCCGCCAGGCGTTATTATCGGCGGCCCTGCCGGAGAGCCATTTATTGTATGAAGGCCACAGCAGGGAAAGCGAATCATGGCCTAACCGAATTTCCAGATCCCTGGCC
>JBAPTX010000540.1:0-2647 GCA_049282375.1 Calditrichia bacterium | reverse complement strand
GGCTGATTGTTTGGGTTCCGCCAAAACCGGTGTTGTCGAAATCCAATCTGGCTTTGGTTGTCCCAAAGGTAATCCAATCCGGATTGGGTTGGGTGCTGATCCCTTCAAAATACTCGGTATGGATATTATCAGGTAACGGACTGGCAACAGAGATAACGCTTCTTTGAGTAGTATGGGGAATAGGCTGGTTATTTGAATCTCTTATTTCACTGGATAAATAGGATAAATCAGTACCACCATTACCCACGGTCTCTAACTGGATTGTAAAAAGTAGGCCGCTGGATCCTGAAACTCCCCCTGTGCCCAATATCGCGGCATCTATCAGAAAATAATCCGGATAATTTGTATAAAGTATGGTGGCTGAATTCGGATCAAAAAAAGAAAAATTACGGACAATCGAAGGTGTCCGCAAATTAACGACGGATTTATTAAACATAATTTCAATGCTGTATCCGTGTACATCGGTATAATCATCCAGCCATACCTGGACATCGACATTCTCCGCAATGCCATGCGGCCCGGTCTCTACCGGCACCATCCGGATTACCGGAGTTTGAGCATGGACAAAGACAATCCACAAGAACATCAACAACAAACAACATCGGTATAAAAATGATAACATTTTCGCCTCCACTTTAATTATTTCAAAAAATGAATTTTTTTGGTTTTATTAAAATGTTTACCTGTGATTTTCAATAAATAAATACCGCTCGCAACAGGATGTCCAAGATCGTTCCTTCCGTCCCATCTCAATTGGTGCTGACCTTTGTTCTGTATACCGGAATACAAACGGCTAACTTCAACGCCACGGATATCGAAAATCCGGATTTCGATCAACTGCTTTCTATTAATCTGATATTCAATCTGAACAGTTGAATTGAAAGGGTTGGGATAAACCGAGAAGGTATTCAGAGGCAATACTTCTCCGTAGTAAGGTTCAATGGAAGCCGGCTGACTGATGTAAATCATCGCGGAATCTGGCTGCGCTGTTATTGTTAGATTTTGCAAATTTCTTAATTCCTGATGGCTGATGTTGAGAGGGCCTTGACCATTGGCAACAGGGGCAAACCGGATCCGGAATAGATCGCCTGATCCGCTTACACCGCTGCTGCCCAAAATCGCGTGATCGCACCGGATATATCCGCTGTCATTTCTGATAACCGGATAAAAAAAGGTGGGCTGCCCCAGAAAATTCCCCGGTATCACTTCGACGGCGCGGATAAGCTCCGGCGGATATTTAACCGTAATGGTGTAAGCATGCAGGTCGGTAATATCCTTCACATCCACATCAATGTAGAACGAATCGTCGATTGCGGCGGAAACAGTATCGGGTTCAAACGTCAGCAGTGCGTGTTGATCTTTCCCAACAGACCCGATCTGTTCCGGGTAGATATGTTCATTGAAGTAGCCGTATGAAAAAGAGAATATGCTCAGGTCGTCAAAATCAATCTGGTTATCCGGCTGGGGGAGATCAAAAATAAAATTGGAGCTTTCAGTCGGCCCAATATCGAATTTCCTTTTGTACTGAGTACCAGACGGTTCCCATGAAGATCCATTCCAACCGGTGGTTTGTGCGAAATAGGCTGCCGAGAACAGGTCCAGATCCTCAAAATCGACTTTCCCGTTGCCGCTGGTTTGAGATGTCCCGGAAGCAAAATCTCCCAAAAAATATTTCACCTTTGCGTTTCCGGAAATGAAATAGACCGGCATATTCAGTGTGTCCCTGAAAACGCATTTAACCAATTCCACCATGCTGAAGCCCGGCTTCAACATCTTGAACCTGAGCCTGGCTATATAATCTCCCGCAGCCACGGATAGATTTTGCGGCGGCGTGTTTTGAGCAGAGGCATGAATTTTTATGCTGTTTAAGGGATTTGCAGGATATGTATAAAAATTGTAATTGGTTAATGTCCAGATATTGCCTTCGGCATACCCCTGAAATTCAATTTGATTCTCATCCCAGTTTAGTTCAACCTCACAGCCATAAAATTGCGACGACACTTCCGGGGAGATATAAATAGAAAAAAACTGGTCATTGGCAGTATACTGCCAGTCTTCCGCTCCATATGTTCCGGCGATGTCGGACAGGTAGATTTCAGTGGAGACGGCCGGATTGTTGTTATCCCGGCACAGGAATAGCTCCCCGGGTGAATAGGCTGGATTGATAAAGACAAACCGGGAGAAATGGTTCACCTCAAAATGATAGTAGTCCGGAACGGCAGCTTCATAATCTCCGGACAGGATCAGCCAGTCGCTGCCATCAATATCGGGAGTTTGGGTGAGTGTTGCGGCGGAGAATCCTTTGTCCCCCGCATTTTCAATGGAAATGATGGCAGTAAATGAATTGCGTTCCATATCCGTGGAAATTTCAAGATAATATGACAATACCGCGCCGTCGGTAGGAGCTGGAGAGGGAAGCGCGGAAATTTCATTTACGGTGACGTTTCCGCCTGCTTGCGGAACGGTTTCAAATTCTATTACCACATCAGTGCCCGGCCAGTAATAGTAGCCGGGAGCGGTAATATTTAATGTTTGTCCGGATAATGAACTGCTGCATAAAAGCAGAATTGCTATCAGTGGGAATTGTATAAATAGTTTCATAGGCAATCTGTGATTTGAATTAGAATATACAAAGACGGGCGTTGAC
>JBAPTX010000539.1:0-1501 GCA_049282375.1 Calditrichia bacterium | reverse complement strand
GAATTCCGCGGTAATCATTATTGACCTCATAACGGTGGCTATGCCGCTCGCTGATATGGGTGGTTTCATAAGCACGATGGGCGCGGGTATCTTCTTTAATCACACAGTTATATGCACCCAGGCGCATGGTTCCGCCCATCTGTTTTAAATTTTTCTGCGATTCCATAATGTGAATGACCGGATGCGGTGTTTCCGGGTCAAATTCAAGGCTGTTGGCATTTTCCAATCCACAAACATTGCGGGCAAATTCGGTAACCGCACACTGCAATCCCAGACAAATCCCGAAAAACGGCATACGCTTTTCACGGGCATAGCGAATGGCTTTCAGTTTACCTTCAATGCCCCGGTCCCCAAAGCCGCCGGGAATCAGAATACCGCAAACATCCGAAAAATATTTATCGGGGCCGTACTCATCCACTTCTTCAGAATCCACCCACACCAGATTTACCCGGGCATCATTTGCCATCCCCGCATGTGCAAATGATTCCGAAATACTTTTATAGGCATCTTTCAGTTTGATGTACTTTCCGCAAATGGCGATGGTGACTTTGCGGGCAGGCTTTTTTATTTTTTCAACTTTTATCTGTAATTCCTGCAACTGCGGCTCATCCGTTTTCAACTGCAGCCGCTGAATCACCTGCTCATCCAGCCTTTGAGCGGCAAAGCGCAAAGGTACTTCGTAAATAGTGGCCACATCTATGGCTTCAATGACCCGCTCGGGACGCACATTACAGAAAAGGGCAATTTTTTCCTTTAATCCTTTGTTCAGATGCCGGTCGGTGCGGCATAACAGAAAATCCGGCTGAATACCGATTTCCCGCAGCCGCATCACACTATGCTGGGTCGGTTTGGTTTTGGGTTCGCCGGCGGATTCGATAAAAGGAACCAGCGTCAGGTGCATGGTAATGGCGTTTTCCGGCCCGGCTTCCAGGGTAAACTGACGAATAGATTCAAGGAAAGGCAAACTTTCAATATCGCCAACAGTACCGCCTACTTCCACAATAACCACCTGCGATTTAGTCTGGCGGGCAAGGCCAATCACCTGCTGTTTGATTTCATCGGTAATGTGGGGAATCACCTGCACGGTTGCACCCAGATAATCGCCCCGGCGCTCCTTGGAAATTACCGAATTATAAATCTGGCCAGTGGTCACGTTGTTCATTTTGGACATATTTTCTGCAATGAAGCGCTCGTAGTGTCCCAAATCGAGATCGGTTTCTGCGCCGTCCTCTGTTACATAAACTTCCCCATGCTGGTACGGGCTCATGGTGCCGGGATCCACATTTAAATAAGGGTCCATCTTCATAATAGTAACATTCAGCCCGCGTGCTTTCAGCAATAACCCCAATGAGGCGCAGGCAATGCCTTTCCCAAGGGAAGAAACCACACCGCCGGTAACAAAAATGAATTTGGTATTTTCCGGAATTCTCCTGTTCAAAACAGCACCTTTTTTTGTTTAGTGAATATCTGCTCTATTTTTTTAACATCCGCCGGCGTATCC
>JBAPTX010000538.1:0-10924 GCA_049282375.1 Calditrichia bacterium | reverse complement strand
GTCTGCAGACGATATGTTTACTTTTTCCTGCGCTTTGGGAGATGCGGACGGGGATGGAGATCTGGACTTGCTGGCGGCCTGCGGGGAACCGTATTCCAACGTGCTGGATGCAATCCGCATTTACTACAATGAGGGAGGTATTCTGGACACATTGCCAGGGTGGATATCGCAGACCCAGTTTGCCGCGCTTGATGCGGATTTTGCCGATATGGATCGTAACGGCTATCTGGATGTGATCGTTGCTTCCCATCACCAGCCGAATGCCGTATTTCTGGCGGACAGCGCCGGTCAAATTTCCGAACAGCCATCGTGGCAATCACAGGACAGTGACAAGTATGCCAATTCTCTGACCACCGCACTGGTGGATAACAATCCCTTTCTTGATCTGATGGTATCGGATAATTCGCAGCTTGGCGGCATCGGGAAATTTAAAGCATATTTCTTTGCGGACAGTATGCTTACCGATGGACTACCCGCCTGGATGTCCTACTCCGGCGGCTATGGTTCAGCAGTGCTGGCTGAAGATGTGAACAACGACGGGGAAACCGATCTGCTGGCAGGTCGCTGGTGGGGTGCAGTGCGACTTTACAGCGGTACCGACACTTCTTTTAATGAAATTCCCGATTGGCAGAGTAATACCAGTTCCGTTGTGGAGGCGTTTGCTTTGCGGGACCTGGATCAGGATGGTTTGCGCACCACATTATTGGACAGCACCATTTCTGCGGATTCCCTGCATTTACTCTATTTACCCGATCAGCGGCTGGAGCGGATTGTGGAAGTCAGGGTGAATCAGCAGATTCTGCAGCCGGGGGCTGACTTTACTTCTGTGCCGGCCGCCAACTGGATTTCCTTCCGGCAGCCGCTGCTGAGCGGGGACCAGTTGCAGATCCATTATCTGTATTCAGTTGACCGGGATCTGGTGGTCACCAACTGGGGGCCGGGAGAGGGCAACTTTATTTTTTACAATCAGACCAATCCGGTAAGCATTGCAGATGGAGAGCTGCCGCTTATTCGCGATTTCCGGGTGCAGGTGTATCCCAATCCCTTTAATCCATCCTGCCGTTTCCAAATTGATCTCAAATACGGCGATCATCTGCTGCTGCAAATATTTGATCTGCAGGGACGGCTGGTGAAAACGGTTCATAAGGGGAATTACCGGAACACTGAATTAAGCTGGGACGGGAACCGCCGGAACGGTCTTCCGGCCGCATCGGGGATGTACATTTACCGGGCTGCGGCACAAGGCCGGCAGCAGTCCGGTAAGCTGCTGCTTTTGAAATAATCTGATATTTCTGATTCTATAAACAGGAAGTAATTATGCCCGAATACCCGCACTTTATTATCCGCAAAGCGGAAGAGAATGATATCCCCCAGTTATTCGCACTGGTGAAGAAACTGGCCGACTATGAACGGCTCAGCGACGAAGTAACCGCTGATGCGGATTTGTACCGGCGCCATGGATTTGGGGAGCAAAAGCGGTTTAATTCTTTGCTGGTTGAAAATAAAAATCAGGATGAAGAACGTTATCTGGGGTTTGCCATTTATTTTTTCACTTTTTCCAGTTTTACCGGCAGGCCCTCCCTTTATCTGGAAGATGTGTTCGTTCTTCCGGATTACCGCGGGAAGGGAATTGGAAAAGCGGTGCTGCGGCATCTGGCGGGAATTGCCCTGCAGGAAAACTGCGCCCGCATGGAATGGTCTGTGCTGGACTGGAATGAACCGGCGATCAGGTTCTATAAAAATATGGGTGCACGGCCAATGGATGAATGGACGGTTTACCGCCTGACGGTGCCGGAGATCCGCAGACTGGCGGAGGGATAAATCCTCCATCGGATTAAATTAAATTGAATTTAATAAAAAAGAATATAACCCTTTTGTCATGGTTCTGTCCAATGAGGGGACAAGCTATGCTCATCAATACATAAAGCACATATTGCAGTTAACATTTATCTATCACCCTAAGCTGTCACCCTGAGCTTGTTGAAGGATTGTCGAAGGTTTGTTGAAGGGTGGTTTATGCTGTAAACCGAAATCAGGTTTGTTATTACATTTGCCCGGTTTTACAATTAACATCCCGCTGGATCTGCCGAAAGTTACCGCTGAAGAATACCGTACTTTAAAATAGTTAAAACTGCATCAATGCCGTCCCGCCAGGTAATCTTTTTTCCTTCGCTGTAGCTGCGCCCCGCATAAGAGATACCCACTTCAAATACTTTGCAGTTCAGCCGTGAAATTTTCTGAGTAATTTCCGGTTCGATCCCGAAGCCTTTTGAATCAATCCGGATCTGCTGCAGAACTTCCCGCCGGAACAGTTTATAGCAGGTTTCCATATCGGTCAGGTTCAGGTTGGAAAACATATTGGAAAGCAGGGTGAGAAAGCGGTTTCCCAGATAATGCCAGAAATAGTGTACGCGGTGCGGCCCTTCTCCGGTGAAACGGGAACCATAGACCACATCTGCCCCCAGCTTCAGCACAGGATGAATCAGTTTTGGATATTCGGCGGGGTCATATTCCAGATCTGCATCCTGCACAATTACCAGATTTCCCCGGCACTGCGCAAAGCCGGTATTCAGGGCAGCTCCCTTCCCCTGATTGGTATCGTGATAAAAGACTCTGATGTTCTCTTCCTCAATGGACTGCAGGTATTCACGGGAACCGTCGCCGGACATATCATCCACCAGCACCAGTTCTTTTTTTACCGGCACTTCCTGCACCCGGCGGATGATCTCTTCAATGGTGTTGATTTCATTGTAAACCGGAATCACCACACTTAAGAATACATCATTTTTTCTCATCCCTGCTCCATAAAAGAATTAAAATCAACCGCCGGATTTTACAAATTTCTGGTATTTCATTTCAAGCCAGTTAAAAAATTTTCGAAAATAGGGAGTCAAAACACTGTAAAACAGAATGCCCGGAATAAAATAAAATAAACCGCGTTTAAAAGAGGCCCTCATCATGGTTTGAATGGAATCCTGAGTCTCCGGGTCCAACTGATAAAAGGTGAAGCTGTAGAGCAGATATGCTGAAACCAGATAAGCCAGCAGCGGCCAGTTGGCTTTAATTCGCCGGATATTAATCACAAGCGCCAGTAAAAAGATATAGAATATCCAGCCATACAACGGAGTGGATTTAAAAAGGGTGAACATATAACTGATCATGTACTGGAATCTTTCCCCATCCCAGAAAAAATAGGTGCGAAACCGCTCGATTGATTCAGCGTTGATGGCCAGCTTCAGGTAAATCTGCCAGCCGATGAAAGGCAGGAAGGCTGCCAGTGAATGATAAACCCACCACATGAAATTTTGCTTTTCCAGTATCATCAGCACCAGCAGAATTGCAGTGGCGGCTATGCAAAAAATAATCCCGTCGCTGCGCGCCCAGGCATTTAATCCAAAGAGAAGCCCGGAGAACATCAGAGGCAGGAATTGCCTGCTGCGCCACCATTCATACAAAAAAAGCAGCCCTCCGGTAACATACAGCGCTCCGGGAATGTTGGTAAGTGATAAAGATGAATGCGCAAACAACTCCGGCGTCAATGCCAGGATCAGGGTGAAAAGTCCGGCTGCAATGCTGTTCAGCTCTTTCCTGATAAATTGATACACAAGGATCAGCAGGGAGACATAGAAAATGGTATTGAGAATCTTGGCCGAGGAGGCACCCAGCAGGTAAAACAGCGCGAAACTTCCTTCCACCAGCGGCGGATAAATGCCCCGCGGCCCTGCCAGATCATAGTTGTGTAGCGATACGTTAAATGTTTTTTCGATGCTGATAATCCGGCCCATCAGATCGTATCCGGCCACACTGTCGTATGCCTGAACCGGCCAGTACATGTTTTTTATAAAGCTGCCTGCAACCAGTAAAATGATGGCTGCGACAAAAACGAAGGTTGCAGGATTCATTTCCCGCCAGCGGAAACTGCTCCGGTAAAAAGGTGAAAAATCAATCTTTCGTCTGGTTAGAAAATGGCGCGATAGAAAAAGCAGAAGCACCACTATCCATCCCGCCATTAAAGCAGGCGCAGAAATAGATAAACCCAAAATATCCAGCAGAAACATCAGAACCGTGCTGAAGCCAATCCCGAATAATCCCGCCAGGACAAAGTTCAACAGCGGTTTATAGGAAGAACCGCAAAATAAAAGGAAAGCATATCCCAATCCATAAATATAAATCAGGCTGAAAAGAATTCCCGCCATTACTGTTTCCTGTCCGGAATTTTTAACACTGCATAGGGTGCTTTGTTGGTGTAAGAGGTCTGGTAGTGTTCCAGAAGATAATCGTAGCCCCAGTTATTTATAATTAAAATATGAGTTAAACTGTCCAGCAGCGGGTTGCCGGCATCATCCGCATACACCAGCCTGCGCGGGTAAAGAAAGTATTCCGACCACCATTTATTTTGCGCGCCATTGGTCGCATTCAGCATGGATTTGACACTGCGGGGCGGCATCAGGATCACCGCACTGTCCGGAGTGGCTTCTTTTACATACATAACAAACGGATAATCTTTGGGGAATTTTGCAGCCATTTTCTGGTCGTAGGTTAAACCTGGCTGCTGCCGGATAAAATCCAGATTACGTTTGATGAAAACATCGGTCACTGCCCGGTAGCCGGCATTGCTTCTAAATAACGCAAGGGTTATAATCAGGGTCAGCCCGGTTACAATAATCATTTCCAGCAGATGGCTTTTTTTCTTCCTTGACGGGCGTTTGGGCATATGAACAGTTTGTTAATTTTATAAATGAGTATTCTGAAACCGGTTCAAAGATAATAAAGGATAGCTGTAAAATCGAATGGTTTTAAAGACACAGTGAGGTGGTTTTTCATAAAAAACGGGAATGTTGTTTTGAGAAAAGGCAATTCTGCCCTATTCACAAATGGGCAGTTAAGGGGATTAGCCCGTATACGCGAATTTGCCTTCAAATTTAAATGAATTCAAATCCCGGACTCAATTTACTTTGCCTGCTGGATTAAATCCCGCAGGCTTTCGTAGTGGCCGCCCAGGCTGCCGTTGCTCATCAGCACCACAACGTCCTCCGCCTCAACCGTTTGCCGCAGAACATCGGGAATGCTCTCATAATCCGGCAGTAAAACAACCCGGCATCCTTTTTGATGCAGTTCCCGCTGCAGATGCTCCGGATCCAGCCGGTTTTCCGGGGGAATATTTCCTGCGCGGTGAATGGGCGGCATTATCACAATCTGGGCATGTGCCAGTGCTTCCCCCAGCTCGGATTGAAAAATATTGGTGACTGTTGTATTGGTGCGGGCTTCAAACAGGGCAACTCTCCGCCGGGCGGGAAAACGGTCCTGCAGCGCCTGCAGGGTTTTTCGGATGGCAGTGGGATGGTGGGCAAAATCATCAAAAAAGGGTGCGCCATTCAGGGTGCCCCAGGGTTCCAGCCGCCGTTTGACATTGAGAAAAGACCGCAGCCCTTCGCCTGTTTTTTCCGGTGAAATACCCAGTTCATGCGCAACAGCTATTACTGCGGCGGCATTATAAAGCTGGTACTCTCCAAACAACGGCAGCATAAATTCATTCCATACTTTTCCATTGCGGTGCAGAGTGAAACGGGTGCCTTCCGCCGAAACCTCTTTTTGCCGGAAGAACCAGTCATTTTCCGCTCTGGCTCCGTAATATGCCACCGGAGTACGGGCCTCCGTCAGCACTTCCCGTACCGCCAGGTCATCACCGTTGGCTGCAATCAACCCATCCTGCGGGACCAGCCGCAGCAGTTTTCTAAAACTGTCTTTAATTTCATCCAAATTACGGTAAATATCGGCATGGTCAAATTCGATGTTGTTGATAATTAAATAACGCGGAAAATAGTGCAGGAATTTGGGCCGTTTATCAAAAAAGGCCGAATCGTATTCATCGCCTTCCACTACAAAATAATCTCCATTACCGATTCGCGCGGAAGTTTCAAAATTGCGCGAAATGCCGCCGATCAAAAAGGTGGGATCCAAACCGGCGTTTTCCAGCAGCCAGCTCATCAGGGCCGTTGTAGTGGTTTTTCCGTGAGTGCCGGTAATGACAATGCTTTGCTTCTGGCTGGCAAATTCCCTTCGGATCATCTCCGGCAACGAAACAAAAGGCAGGCGGCGGGAAAGCAGCGCTTCCACTTCGGGATTTCCCCGGGAAAGTGCATTGCCGATGATGGCTGTGTCAAAGGGGCGATCCAGATGGCTGATATCATAACCTTCTGCAACCGGAATTTGATGCTGCTTGAGAAAATCGCTCATGGGGGGGTAAATATTCTGATCACTGCCCCAAACATTGTGCCCTTTCTGTTTCAACAGAATCGCCAGGGAAGCCATGGCGGTTCCGCAGATGCCCAAGAAATAGAAGTTCATATTGTAAATTATCCTTTATCCGCTCTGCTGTCCGTTTCCTGCGCGGTGGTTCTCTGCAATTCCGCTTCCAACTGGTTGATATGTTTTTCGAAAGATTTAAAAATAAGGTGCCAGACCTGCACATCCCGTTTTTCGGCATTGGCGCGGCCCATTAACCGGCTGAAGCGGATGTTAAAGTTCTCCCAACTGTCTATGGGTTCAAAACCGACCCGTTTTAATCCGCGCTGCATCTGATCATATAAAATATTCAGATCGTCATGAGTGGCCAGCCGCCAGTGATAGCTTTTCAGATCCCCATAGGCAGCCTGAAAGAATTCATAAGCGTAAATCATCACGGTCTGGGCCAGATTCAGAGAGGGATGGCTGGTATAAGCCGGCACGGTGGAGACCATATCACACATTCCCAATTCTTCGTTGGTCAGGCCGGTTTTTTCCCGTCCGAATACGATTGCCACCTTGTGCTCCATGGACACCGGAATGGCTTTTTTAACCAGTTCCGCCGGGGTAAAAAACGGCAGATGGAAAATACGTTCCCGCTGAGTGGTAGCTACAACCATATGCATTCCTTTCAGCGCCTCCGGCAGCGTCCTGAAAATAGCCGCCGACTCCAGAATATCTGCCGATGCATGCGCCATCCATTGGGCTTCATCCGCAAGATGATCGGCGGGATTTACCAGCAGGAAATTGGAAAATCCCATGGTTTTGAGGGCACGGGCGGCTGCCCCGATATTGCCGGGGCTTTGCGGTTCCACCAATACAAAATAGAGGTTATTTGAATTTATTCGCATTTAAAAAATCCGCAATTACCTGGCGAGAAGCTGCTGCACCTTTTGCGGCAGTTCGCTTAATGGGACTGCCGATTGTTCACCGCTTTCCATTTCTTTTAAATTAACCTGCTCCCGTTCTATTTCCTCCGGCCCGGCAATAGCCACTATGGGTATTCCCTTATCATTGGCCAGCCCGAACTGACCCCGCAGCCCGGATGCGCCGGAATAGAGATCGGTGCGGATACCGGCATTTCTGAGCATGCATGCCACCCGGATAGAATATGAAAGAGTATCCGGTTGAAAAACGGTAACCAGCACCTGTACCGGCGTCCGCAAATTGGCGGGAAACATCTCCATCTCTTCCATAACCGTGATGATCCGTTCCAGCCCGATGCTGCTGCCGGTAGCGGGTTGTTCTTTTCCCGAAAACAAACCGATCATTGAGTCGTAACGTCCGCCGCCGGTAATGCTGCCGATGCGCGGTTCTTCAACAATGGTTTCATAAATAGGGCCGGTATAATAATCCAGTCCGCGGGCCAGATACAGATCAAAAAGCAGCCGCTCCGCCGGAATCTGATACTGCTCCAGAAAATTTAATAATCCGCTGACCTCCTGAATACCTTTCAATCCGATGGATGATTTCTGCAGCAGCTTACTGGTTTTTTGAAGCCGTTCTTCGTTGCTGCCGGAAACAGAGAGTATTTCCAGGATTTTATCGGCGCTTTCCCCACCGATGCCCCGCTTCAGCAGTTCTTCCCGGACGCCCTCAAGTCCGATCTTATCCATTTTGTCAATGGCCCGGGCAACTTCTGATTCCAGATGTTCGGCACCGGCAATCTGCGCAATTCCGCTTAAAATTTTCCGGCTGTTAATGCGGGTGGTAAACCGGCTGAATCCCAATGCCACCAGCGAATCATGTACCGCTGCGCAAACTTCCGCGTCGCCCAGCATGGACTCACTTCCCACCACATCCACATCGCACTGGTAGAATTCCCTGAAACGCCCCTTTTGCGGCTTATCGGCGCGCCAGACCGGTTGAATCTGATAGCGTTTAAATGGTTTGGGCAGGTTGGGGTACATAGCAATTACCCGGGAAGTGGGGACGGTCAGGTCGTAGCGTAATCCGACTTCCCGGTTTCCCCGATCGGTAAAACGGTAGGTAAGGCGGTCGCCTTCTTCGCCGTATTTGCCGGAAAGTGTTTCCCACATTTCCAAAGTGGGGGTTTCCAGGGGCTCAAAACCGTATCGTTCGAAAACAGTTTTTATAATAGAAATGACGTAATTGCGCTTTACCATCTGCTCCGGTAAAAAATCGCGGGTACCTTTATAAATGCGGGGTTGAATCCGTTTGCTCAAATCACCTCCGAAAATAGCTTCAGTTAATCAGCGCACCTTCATTGATCCAGATGCGAATGGCTTTAATTTTTGAAGAAGGCAGTTGGGTCAGCGGCGGCATTTGCGGCATGCCGTTAAATGGGCCGAGCAGCACCCGGTAAAGCGGGCTGTTTTCAGCATCATTGGGGAACACCACCGGCAATCCCTGGTCATTTGTAAAATCCGGCGTCAGCGATTGTAAATCAAGCCCTGCCGCGGACTGGCCGCTGCTGTGACAGCCGCTGCCGCTGGCGCAGTCCTGTATGAAAATGGGATGAATATGCTCGGCAAAGCTGATGTTTGAATCCGGGTAGGTAAACTGTTCCGGCTGGGTGCTTTTTTTACTGCATCCGGCTGCCGCAATCAGCACCCATACAACGGCCAGAATCATGCCTGCCGAAATAAATATTTTTGCTTTATGCTTTGTTAAATTCACTTTTTTCATCAAATTGCCTCTTGGCTGACGCCTGAAAATTAGCTTAAAATTTACTAAAACATGTTTTATATTTAAAGAAATTTCTGAGAATAGCACGAAAGTAATTGAATGGATCACCTTCGCGAAACAGATTTTGAAAAATCCGTCCCCAAGATTTTAATTGTTGATGATGAACCATCCATCCATAAGCTGGTCCAGGTTCAATTATCGCGCTATAAATTTCAGGTGGTCAGTTGCCTGAACAGTGTCAATGCGGTGGATATGGTGATATCCGAAAAGCCGGATCTGGTATTAATGGATATGATGATGCCGGAGGTGGACGGAATCAGCGCCACCGGGCGCATCCGTAATCTGCAGCTTCAGTCTTATCTGCCCATTATTATGGTAACCGCGCGAAAAGAAGTTAAGGATATCGTAGCCGCACTGCAGGCCGGCGCGGACGATTATATCACCAAGCCTTTTGAAATGCAGGAAATGCGTGCCCGTATTCTGAACATGCTGCGCATTAAAAAACTGCACGATTCCCTCTTATTAAAATCAAACGAACTGGAAGAGGCCAACCGGCAGAATTTGCGGCTTAATGAAGTGCTGACCCATACAAATAAACTGTTGCAGAAGAAAGTTTACAACCTGCATAATTTATTTGAAATCAGCTTTAAAGTAATGGGGCAGACAGAGCCGGAACAGCTAATGAATACTGCTCTGCTCAGTATTCTGGGAATTTTATCTGCGCAAAGCGCCGCCCTGCTGATCCGGCAGGATGACCGGGACGGATTTTTTGTGGCCCAGGCAAAAGGGTTTTCCAGCCAGGCGCAGGACGCGATGCATTTTTCCCGGCACGATAAAATTATCCATTATTTTGAGCTGATCAAACAGCCGTTCCATGTACATGAAATTCCACCGGAATTCAGGGAAATACAACCGGAACTCCAGCAACTTGAAATTCATGTGGCAGCCCCCCTTTTTTTTCACAATGAAATTATAGGCCTTCTATTTCTGGGACGAAGCATCGCCGGGGATGACTATCCTGCTGATGTGCTGGAATTGCTGGGAATTATCGGAAATATGATGGCGGTTGCCCTGCACAATTCGCGGGTGCTGGAGAATATTCGCGAATTATCCTATACAGACGGCATGACCGGATTGCACAATTACCGTTTTTTTTCGCTGCGTTTAAAAGAGGAAACCGCCCGCAGCCGCCGCAACAACACACCGGTTTCCCTGCTGATTCTGGATGTGGATTTCTTTAAAAATTATAACGATACCCTGGGGCATCCCGCCGGAGATGAAGTGCTGCGTCAGATCAGCGACATCTTACGTCATTCCGTCCGGGATAATGATATTGTCGCCCGCTACGGCGGAGAGGAATTTGCGATCATTTTACCTTCAACACCCAAGGATGGCGCAATGGTACTGGCCGAACGTATCCGTCAGGAGGTGGAAAATTTCCCGTTTGACCGGCAGGAAATCCAGCCGCATGGTAAGGTAACAGTCAGTATCGGCTGCGCCACATTTCCGGATGATGCCATCATTCAGGAAGAACTTGTGGACAGTGCCGATCGCAGCCTGTATTTTGCAAAGAAAAACGGCCGGAACAGAGTTGTGGAATCCGGCAAAATTAATCATATAAATGCTAAATCGAACGGTTAGTGCCGAATGAAAATAGGAATTGCCTGCTATCCCACCTATGGCGGCAGCGGTGTTGTTGCCACAGAATTAGGAAAAAATCTGGCGCACAGAGGTCATGAAGTTCACTTCATATCCTATGCAATGCCATACCGCCTGAACGAGTACTATGACAAAATTTATTATCATGAAGTAAAAATGGTGGATTACCCGCTGTTTGAGTTTCCGCCCTATTCGCTGGCGCTTTCCACCAAAATGGCGGAAATTGCCCGCTATCAGCAACTGAATATCATACATGCCCATTACGCTATTCCCCACGCCATATCCGCGTATCTGGCCCGCAACATGATTGCCCGGGATCATACTATAAAAG
>JBAPTX010000537.1:0-2451 GCA_049282375.1 Calditrichia bacterium | reverse complement strand
TTTACCTATGCCTGAAATCCGGACTGTCCAGGAAATACTAAACCGAACCGTCGATTTTTTTGAGCAGCGTCATATTGCAGAACCGCGTTTAAGTGCGGAACTGTTGTTATGCCACGTGCTGCAATTGCGCCGGATTGATCTCTATCTGCAGTTCGAACGCATTCTCTCTCCGGAAGAACTTAACCGGGCCCGTCATTGTGTGCAGCGGCGCGGTAAACATGAACCGGTGCAGTATATTACCGGGGAGCAGGAATTTATGGGCTTCCCTTTTAAAGTAACACCCGCAGTGCTGATTCCCCGCCAGGAAACCGAATTGCTGGTGGAAGCGGTTCTGGAGGAAGTCAATGCCGTCCCGGAAGAAAATCCCGCAATTCTGGATGTCGGAACCGGCAGTGGCGCCATTGCCATCAGCCTGGCTCGCCTTTGCCCCGGCTGCCGGATAACCGCTGTTGATAATTCCGCAGAAGCGCTGGATGTCGCCCGGGAAAACGCCCGCCTGCTGGAAACACCGCAGGTGGAGTTTATTTTGGCAGACGCTCTGCAGCCCTCGTTTTTAAAAGATCGCCGGTTTAACTTTATCGTTTCCAACCCGCCCTATATCGGCCGGGAACAGGCGGAAATTCTGCAAAAACAGGTTAGCCGGTATGAACCGCATAAAGCCCTTTTTGCCGGAAAAGAGGGGCTTGAATTCTATAAACATTTTTTGCCGCTGGCGCCGGGGCTGCTGCAACCCGGCGGTAAACTGCTGATGGAAATCGGTTTTGATCAAAAAGAGAAAGTGCTTACCTTGTTCCGGCAAAATCAGTTCAGCCATATGACCTTCATTAAAGATTTACAAAACATTAACCGCGTTATAAAAGCAGAAAAGACATTATGAAAAACAAATCCGATTCAAAAAATGACCAGAATTCGTACCAGCAGGATATCCTTTCATTCCTGAAAAAACATGTAGGAAAAAATTACAGCGCTAAAGAAATTTCCCATGCGCTTCAGGTTAAAAAATCCGATTACCACCATTTCAGTGAAGCTCTGCAGACATTGGCCAGGAAGCGTAAAATCATCCGGTTTAAAGGCCGCCGCTTCGGTCTGCCGGCTGCTCTGCAAAAAAAACGCGGAGTACTGCAGGTAACCCGCAAAGGCTTCGGATTTGTAATGGATGAGCAGAGCGCTGAAGAATATTTTATACCCGCCCAGCATCTGAATACCGCTTTTGACGGAGATACGGTGGAAATACAGCTTTTTGCCCATTCGCGCGGCCGGAGCAAGGAGGGCGAAGTTATGGAAGTGCTGCAGCGGGCTCACCGGAATTTCGTCGGAACCTACCACCGTAGTGAATATTATGGTTTTGTGGTTCCTGATAATGTGCGGGTTTACCGGGATTTTTACATTCCTGGTGCCGCCGATTCAGAAGCAAAGGACGGCCAGAAGGTGGTAGTGGAATTTGTAAGATGGGAAAAAGCAAGCCTGAACCCGGAAGGAAAGATTATAGAGATTCTGGGATTTCCCGATGAACCCGGCGTAGATGTGGTGAGTGTTGTAAAAGGATTTGAATTGCCCCTGCAGTTTCCCGCAAAGGTGGAAAAAGCCGCCCGCGATATTCGCTTCGACCTATCGCCCAAAGTGCTGGAAGGCCGATTGGATTTACGGGAGGAAATCACTTTTACGATTGATCCCGCTGATGCAAAAGATTTTGATGATGCCGTTTCTCTTAAAAAGCTGCAGAACGGTAATTTTTCTTTAGGTGTTCATATTGCCGACGTGAGCCACTTTGTAGAAGCGGATTCGTTGCTTGATAAAGAAGCCTTTACCCGCGGCACCAGTATTTATCTTGTGGACAGAGTTGTGCCTATGTTGCCCGAACATCTCTCCAACGAATTGTGCAGCCTGCAGCCGCATGTACCCCGGCTTACCTTTAGCTGTATAATGGAAATGACCCCTGCAGGAAAAGTGGTGGACTATACCATTTCACCTTCTGTTATCAACAGCAAACGGCGCTTTGCCTATGAGGAGGTGCAGGAAATTATAGATAACCCGCAGTCCCGGGAGCCTTTTGCCGGCCAATTGAGGGAAATGCGTGATTTCAGCCGGATTCTAAAAAAGCGGCGCATGGAAAAAGGCAGTATTGATTTCGAAACCCCTGAAGTACGGTTCCGGCTGGATGAAAGGGGTAAACCGGTGGAAATAATCCCGATTAAACGGCTGCAAAGCCATGAATTAATTGAAGAATTTATGCTGATGGCGAATCAGACTGTCGCTTCACACATCCGGAAAATTTCTACAAAAGGAAAAAATTGGCCGTTTATCTACCGCGTGCATGAACGTCCCGATCCGGATAAAATCGAAAATTTTCAGCGCTTTCTGAATGCATTGGATTTCAAAATTAAAATTCCGAAAAATATTACCCCTCATCAGTTTCAGGAAATTCTGGAGCAGGTAATGGGCACAAAAGAT
>JBAPTX010000536.1:0-6488 GCA_049282375.1 Calditrichia bacterium | reverse complement strand
CAGTTTTAACTGCACCGCTGTATATCCAGGGATGGTGCCGCAGCAGCGACTTTTCACGATCTTTTTTTAAAGTGAGGGTTGCCATTTGCGCTTTCAAGCCGGTTTAATTTGCGGTGGGTTTTTCCTGATTTTTAAAATGTAGTACCCCCAAATCAGCCCGGCTAAAACAGAAATAATACTCAGTATCTGGGCCATGGTCAGCCAGCCCAAAACCTGCGGTGTGGTGCGCCAGAATTCCGCCAGGAACCGCTCGATTCCGTAGGCGATCAGCATACCGCTGACCATAAGGCCGGCCGGATGCGGTTTTTTCCGCAGCTTCCAGAGAATGGCGAATAATATGAGCGCCATCAGGGTTTCATATACGGGGGTGGGATGAACCCGCTGGGTCGTGGGCACCAATCCGTTGGGAAAACTCATAGCCCAGGGCAAATCGGAGGGGGGGCCATAATCCCCGTCGCCCGCCAGAAAACAGCCGATACGCCCGATGCCGTATCCCAGCAGCAATAAGGGTGCAATCAGGTCTGCCAGTTTCAGGTTGGATGCCGGCATGCGGTAAATTGAAATCAGAACAGCGATAATACCGCCGATAAACCCGCCATACCAGGTTAATCCGCTTCCGGTAAAGATCATGCCCAGCGGGTCCTGCTGAAAGCGGTCTGTATATTCCAGAATAAAATAAAGCCGTGCGCCGATAATACCGCCGATTGCAGCCGCAAAAATAATATTATAAGCCCAGTCCGGATTTAAATCCCGGCGGGCAAATTCCCTGCGCAGCAACCACAGACAGGTAATAAAGGCAATTGCCAGCATCAGGCCGTAGCTGCCCACTTTAAGCGGGCCGATTTCAAACAGAATAGGTATCATTTTTTTTCTTTCATTATTAGAACTTTTTACCCTTAAAATAAAAAGCAGGCGACTGTTACACAGCTAAATTAAAATAGGATTCACAGAAAGGAATGCGAAAAATAAATCATTTGCCTCTTTCCAGCTCATTCACCCAAAATCTTTTTAATAAATAGAAAAATGTAAATACTGAGTATATTTATCCGGATCCATGCTTGAAATAATTCAAGGAACCGGATTTAAAAGATAACAATATAATGCAATCATTTTTATAGAAAGAGATATATGAAATTTTCCGGATTTGCTGTTTTTCTGACGATCGTACTCATCATTTATGCAGCCATTAATTTTTACATCCTGCGCCGGGGCTGGCAGGCGCTGGAAGGTACCGGTGGAAACCGGCTTCTCTTTTTGTACGGCTTTCTTTTTCTGGTTCTTGCTTACCCGGCAGGGCGATTTCTGGAACACATGTCCCGGAATATTATTACCGATCTGCTGCTCAAGCTGGGGTCTTTTTATCTGGGATTGATGGTGTATCTGTTCTTCCTGCTTTTGATCATTGACCTGTTCCGGCTGGCAAATCATTTTGTGCATTTTTTTCCGGCTGCAATGGAAAGTCATCCGCAAAAAAGCGCTCAGTTCGCCTTTTTGGGTGTAACCCTGCTGGTATTGGTCATCGGCATCTCCGCGTTTATTAATGCCCTTCATCCGCGAGTCCGCACTTTTGACCTTACCGTGGCAAAAACAGCAAATGGAATGGAAAACCTGCGAATTGTTATGGCCTCGGATATTCATCTCGGCACGATTATTCATAATGACCGCCTGCTGCAAATGGTTAATAAAATCAATAATCTGAATCCGGATATCATTCTTTTGCCCGGGGATGTGGTTGATGAAGATATCGGCCCGCTGAAAGACCAGGGAATGAACGCTTCGCTGAAAAAGCTGCGGGCCCCGTTCGGGGTTTACGCCGTAACAGGGAATCACGAGTATTTCGGCGGAGTAAAGTCTGCGGTAAATTATCTGGAAGGGGGAAACATCACTTTTTTACAGGATTCCGTTATCAGGATTAACGATTCCTTTTATTTGGCAGGTCGCAAAGATTTAACAGCACAGCGCTGGGGACAGGGACGAAAGCCGCTGGAGGAAATCCTGCAGGGGATTGACCGCAGCCTGCCGGTGATTATGATGGATCATCAGCCTTTCCATTTAGAGCAGGCTCAGCAAAATGAAGTTGATCTGCAGTTATCCGGCCATACCCATCACGGGCAGCTCTATCCCTTCAATTACATAACTGAAAAAATTTTCGAGGTCAGTTGGGGATATAAACAGAAGGGAAACACTCATTATTATGTTTCCTGCGGAGCGGGAACTTGGGGACCGCCCATGCGCCTGGGAAACCGGCCTGAAATAGTAGTGATAAATCTGAACTTTACGGAGAATGATAAAGCGGCCAAATAAATGGAATTATGCTGTACCGCAGCCGGCAATAGCAAATTTCTTTCAACTTGATTAACAAAAAACAACCCTCCCTTATAAAGGGTCGGGTTGTTTTTATCAGAAAATTTTTTGCAATCCTAATTCAACGCAAGTTCAACCTAGAAGAATAACAACTTTTCCGGCCATGGATCAGATACATATGTGGTAAACCAACCCTGCTATGACAATTTTTCTAATAACCCTTATCACTTTGCAAGTTCAGCACACCGCTGTTGAAGAGAGGGGTATGCTTTAGTCGTACTCTCGTTAATTTACACAAGAAAACGTATGGTGAGAGGATAGCGGTAATCCTCCCCGTTATTAGCTTTTAATGCGGCAATAATAATCATAATCAACTCAAAAATTCCCAATAAAATCAGCAGTAAAATCCCGATTGCAAGCAGTATCAGAATTACGGAGGCAATGATATAAATGGTCATACTGATCTGAAAATTCAAGGCTTCTTTACCCTGCGTATCAATGAAGGGATGCTGCTCTTTTTTAACCATCCAGATAACGGCCGGACCTATGATGTTGCCAAATGGAATAACAAAACCCAGAAGGGCCGACAGGTGGCAGAACATGGCCCACATCTTACTGTCAGAATCCAGCGGCTTTGGAGTAGGGGTGGGGTTCACGGTGTTCTCTTCCATGATGCTCCTTGTATGTTTTATTTACTGGATTTAAAAAGCTTATTCTCAATATATAAGCAACCGGTGGAAATTTCAACTATCAAAAAGAATCTGTCAGCAGGCATTTTCATTCCCAATTGTTTTTTAAAACAGGGATATGTAAGTTGAGAAAAAGTACTCAAATACAGAGGAAGATATGTCCAGAATGTTAGCACTTGTAAAAGAAAAACCTGTTATTTCTGAATCCTGGCCGGAAGGTTTCAGGCTGGAAGAACGGCCCGTCCCCGAAATCAGCCGCCCGGATCAGGTTAAGGTGGAAGTGCTTATGGCGGGAATTTGCGGAACTGATGTCGGCATTTATCACAGCAAATCCACCATTAAAGCCGAAATGACTGCAATGGGCGGCAAGTCGGTTATTACCGGCCATGAATTTTGCGGTGTCGTGACGGATGCCGGCCAAATGGCCCGGGAAACACTGGCACGCAGTTTTCTTGAAAAAAGTCTGAACGATCCCGAGCCCGAGCTGCAGCGGTTTATCGGAGAACGCACATTTCACCAAATCGCCGCCGATCCGCAGTTTCTGGACGTATTAAAGGAATATTTTTATATTACGGCAGAGATGCACATTGTTTGCGGGGTCTGCTATCAGTGCCGAACCGGAAATGGCCATGCCTGCCAGAATACCCGCATTAAAGGGATTCATGAAGATGGCGTCTTTGCCCGTTACACGATAATTCCTGTTAATAATGCACTGCTGATTAAAAAAGGAGAAATCCCGCCGGAAGTCATTGCATTTATGGATGCTTTCGGGAATGCCCTGCACACTACCAGCTCAGTTGACTTACAGGGGGCAAGTGTCGCTATTTTAGGCAGCGGCGTACAGGGTTTAATGGCAACTGCCATCGCTAAAAGGGGCGGTGCATCATTAATTATAAATACAGATGTTTCCAACCCTGCCGGCGGTGTTACGCAGGAAAAACTGAAAAAAAACCGTTTTTCCATTGCATACCGGGTAGGCGCCAGGTATGCTTTTGATATGGCACTGTCGGATTCTCGTAAAAAATTAATTGAGACCGTAATGCGGGAAACGCAGAATACCGGGGTTGACGCCGTTTTTGAAATGTCAGGCAGTCCGGGTGCTTACTATGACGCTCTGGACATTCTGCGAATGGGCGGCACTTTTGCACTGCTTGGCATTCCCGCCGGCGATATTACCCTGGATTTCAGTAATAAAATAATTTTCCGCGGCTTAAACATTAAGGGAATTATCGGCCGTAAAATGTTCGGCACCTGGGAAACCATGTACAGGCTGCTGAAAGATGGAATGGCTGCACAAATGATGGAAAACGGCTATGTCAGTCACAAATTTCCCCTGAATGAATTTGAAAAAGGGTTTGAAGCCCATGAACGCGGTGAAGCGATAAAAGTAATCCTTATTCCGGAATAGAATTGATTTTGTTGTAAATATCCGGAGCGGATTAAATTTCTTCCTTAAATAAAAAGGCTTCAGAAATTTCTGAAGCCTTTTTGGTGCCGAGGGGGGGACTCGAACCCCCACGGGCGTAATGCCCACTAGGTCCTGAACCTAGCGCGTCTGCCAATTCCACCACCTCGGCGAAAAATGCGGGGCAAATTTACATGGCGAAAAATCGCCGTGCAAGAAATTTTTATTTTCTGTAATGTACTCTCTCTTATAACCTGCCGTTCTTCCGAATAAATGCTGAATCAAAGGAAAATTATCGCTTCCTTTTCAGCATATTAAAGACAGATTTACCCCTTTTTTTAAATTTTAAGCTGAATTCAAAAATCAATTTTAACTAAAAATTTATTTCCCTCTTTTTAAAATTGGCAGGCTTAATTATATTGCTTTACTTTCCGGGCATATGGGGCCGGAATTATACAACAATCCCTATAATTATTGATTGCCTGAAAGCCTGACAGAATCGGGCTTAACAAATCACCATCTGGTTTATTGAGAAGTCAATCCCCTCTAAAAGATTAGCAGGTTTAAAGGATTTACCAGAATAAAAGGATTTAAAAAGGAGGAACTGATCATGAAAACATTCCGCCCAAATTACATCACCAAACTGGATAAAATTTCCCAGTTAAATCCGAAAGAGTTGAAGGAGTTGAGTGCCGTAACGGATAAATTTGCTTTTCGGACGAATTCATATTACCAGCAGTTAATCGACTGGAATGATCCTGATGATCCGATTCGCCGCCTGGTTATTCCCGATGCTTCCGAACTGGAAGTCTGGGGTAAACTGGATGCATCCGAAGAACATTCATTTCAAAAAGTGCCTGGCCTTGAACACAAATATCAGTACACGGCACTGATGCTGATAAATGATGTCTGCGGCGCCTATTGCCGCTTTTGTTTCCGTAAACGCTTGTTTATGGACACCAATGATGAAGTGGTCCGTGATATTTCGGAGGGGATTGAGTATATAAAGGAGCATAAAGAGATCAGTAACGTACTGCTGACCGGCGGCGATCCGCTGGTAATGTCCACACGCAAGCTGGACAATATTGTAAAACAGGTTGCGGATATAAAGCATGTTAAGATTATTCGTCTCGGCAGTAAAATGCCGGCGTTCAACCCTTATCGTATCATCAACGATCCAGACCTTGTTGAGATGTTCAGCAAGTACAGCAATAATGGTACGAAAATTTACCTGATGGCCCATTTTAACCATCCGCGGGAATTGACAAAAGAAGCGATTCTTTCCATGAATCTGATTCAGAAAGCAGGCGCGGTGACTGTAAACCAAACGCCGATTCTAAAGGGTATCAATGATAATCCGGAAGTGCTGGCCGAATTATTCAACCAGTTATCCTACGCCGGCATCCCGCCCTATTATGTGTTCCAGTGCCGCCCCACCGCCGGAAATAAAGAATATGCTGTGCCGGTTGAAAAAGGGCTGGAAATTTTCGAGCATGCGCGCATGCAGTGTTCGGGGCTGGCCAAGCGGGCACGTTTTGTAATGTCCCATGCTACCGGAAAGGTTGAAATTCTCGGGATGACAGACGAGCATATTTTTATCCGCTATCACCGGGCGGCAAACCCGGAGGAAAAGGCCCGCTTTATGGTTTTCCGGCGGGATCCCGAAGCCTACTGGCTGGATGATTATGTGGAATTGATTGATGATTATGATTTTGAAAATCCATTTGTGGGATTGTTATATGAGGAGAAAAAAGGAGCCTGAGGCGGCAAACGGGGGATTTAACTGCTGATTCTCTTCAACTAATGATTTCTCTCCTTTTTCCCCGCTTATCTTTTATACCGGCTGTAGCCGGTTATTGCCCAACAGCAGGAATTAAAACGGCTTTTACCCGAGACCGGATAAAAGCCGTTTTGCTTATGGAGGTAAGCATGAGAACCCGGGGCAGGGTTAACGCATGAAAACCATTTTGCGGTTAACTACCTGTGTTCCGCTTTTCAGACGGTAAACATAAATACCGGAACTCACCGGAATTCCTTTATCATCGAGGCCATTCCATTGAACAGAATGGTAACCTGCGGGACGAATTTCA
>JBAPTX010000535.1:0-5321 GCA_049282375.1 Calditrichia bacterium | reverse complement strand
GGTTTACACCCGCTTCTCCATTGATAGATCCATTCTGCAGAGCGGAAACTGTAAATACTGCCGAATTTTCCTGCCGTGCCTGTATCCTGAAGTCTGCCGGTTCCAGAGTTTCACCGCGCTTCAGCAGCATGGCCCGTTCAATGGTGTTTCTCAATTCCCGCACATTACCGGTCCACTCGGCCTGCTGCAGCCATTTTTTTGTATCGGCGGAAATATGGGATACAGATTTGTTCAGTTTTCTGTTAAATACGGAGATGAAATATTTCGCCAGCGGCACAATATCTTCCCTCCGTTCCCTTAAAGGGGGAATATGAATAGCAGCTACATTCAGCCGGTAAAACAAATCCATGCGAAAGCGCTTTTCCTTAACCTGCTCTTCCAGCCGGGTATTTGTTGCCGCCAGAAATCGTACGTCCACTTCCACCGGCTTAACTGCGCCTACCCGGAAAACCTGCCGGCTCTCCAGCACATGCAGCAATTTGCTCTGCATATCCTGATTCATTTCGCTTATTTCATCCAGGAACAGGGTGCCGCCGTTTGCCTGTTCCAGCAGGCCCTTCTTTCCCTTCTGGCTGGCGCCGGTAAAGGCGCCGGCTTCGTACCCGAAAAGTTCACTTTCCAGCAGGTCCCGCGGGATGGCGGCGCAGTTCAGTGAAAGAAAGCGTTTCCCCAACCGCGAGCTGTGAAAGTGAATATACCGCGCCAGTAAATTTTTACCGGTGCCGGTGGCGCCGCTGATCAAAATCGTGGAATCGCTCTGAGCAAAATCCCTGGCAAGCTGCAGGGTCCGGTTCATGTTTTCCGAAACTGCAATTATTTTCTCGGAGCCGCCGTTCTCCTGGCAGGCACTGCGCAGCTCTTCCACCTCTTTCTGCAGGCGTAAATTGTCCAGTGCCCGCTTAACCGTAAAGCGGATATAAGCCGGTTCCTCCTTTTTTTGAATAAAATCATAGGCCCCGCTTTTCATGGCCTCAACCGCAACGTCTATATTTCCGTAGGCAGTAACCATAATTACCTGCAGTTGCGGCTGTTCTTCTTTTATTTCGCGAAGAAAACCAAGCCCATCAGCGCCATTCAGTTTATAATCCAGCAGAATCAAATCAATATTCTTCTCCGCGAGAATTTTGCGCGCCCGCTCAATACCGGTGGCAGTATAAATATGAATTTCCTTGTCCTCCAGTATCCGCTGCAGCGATTTACAGACCATAAGCTCATCATCCAGAATCAGGCAGTTAAATTTCATACTCATTTTCCTGTTTGTAAGGTAAATAGATTCGTAACCGGGTGCCTTCATAAAGGCGGCTTTCAATGGAATAGCGGGCGCGGTGCTGTTCGAGTATTCGCTGGACGATAGGCAGCCCCATTCCGGTACCATTGGGTGAAGTGGAAAAGAAAGGGTCAAATATCCGGTTCAGATCTTCTTCCGCTACCCCCTTTCCGGTATCTGCAACTTCCACGACCAGATGCTGCGGCTTTGGCCGGGTTGTAATGGTAAGGGTCCCGGCATTTTTCATGGCAGCCATCGAATTCAGGATTAGATTGATGAAAACCTGTTCCATCTGGTGGGGATCAGCGTACAGCGGGCGGGAATTCTCTGCAAAACGGGTTATGATGGTCGTGGCGGAATTTTCAAATTTTTTCTGGACAAGCAGAAGGGTTTTCTGAATCACCTCTTCAATTAATATTTCCTTCATTTCCGGTTTATGCGGACGGGAATAGTCCAATATGGCAGAAACGATTTTCTGGATACGGTTGATGCCGTCCTGCAACTCGGGATATACTTCTTTAAAACTGGAATTGCCGTTTGCTTTCCGGTTCAGATAATCCAGGTTATTATTCAAGGAAAATAGCGGATTTCGGATTTCATGGGCAATCCCGGCAGAGAGTTGCCCCAGCGCCACCATTTTTTCCGTTTGAATGGCATATCGCTCAATTTTTTTACGCTCACTGATGTCCCGCACGTACAGAAAAGACAAATCCTTAGAACCGTCCAGCACAATTCCGCCAGTAACATTGATTTCCACCGGGATTTTCCGGGCATCGCGGCAGGTGACCCGGGCTTCAAAACAGGAGCCTCCGGTCAGCTTCAACTTTTCAGTAGTAATTTGGAAATCCGGTCCGCAGTGCAGCAAGGAATGAATATCCCGGTTACGCAGTTCATCGGAAGAGTAACCGGTCAGGCTTTTCAATTTCGTATTGCATTCAATAATAAAACCATTGCGGTCCACAATGGCCACAGCATCCGGTGAGTTTTCGATAAGGCTGCGGTACTTCACTTCCGAAGCCTTGAGCTGATCTGTTGATGTCTGAATTTTCCGGCGCATATCTTCAAACGCCCGCGCCAGATTACCTATTTCATCCGCTTTTTGCGGGTTCAACTGAAATTGATAATTTCCCTGCTGCATCAGACGGGCGGCTTCTTCGATTTCCTTTAAAGGCCGGATGAAGTTTCGCTGGAAAGCAATGAAAATGAGCAGGCTTAGAATACCCGTGGTCAGCAGAGCGCCAAAAAAAATAAACAGCATGTTGCCCCGGCGGGCCTGCTGCAAGCTGTCCATCCGCAAAAAAATGCTGATGCCGCCCCGCAGATCTCCCAGGTGGTATCCCTGCGCCGAATGACAGCTCAGGCAGGACTCCTCAGTAAACAGGGGGGCGAAATACCGGAAATAACTGTATCCGTCCCGTTCTTCCACCCGGTAAAATTCACGGGTGTTGCGGTGCTGCAGAGAATCGCTGTAAAAATTAAGTGCCGCATCTTCAAAATCGTTGGGACGGTTGTTCGGATTGATGAAGTTGCGGCTGGCAAGATGAAATGCAAAACTGCTCCCTATTGTGCGGCTCAGTTCGCTTAATTCACGAGTTACCAGGGCCGGATTTTTCAGCATCAGGGAGTCGCCGCTGCGGGTCAGCAGCACCGGATTGGGAAGATAGCTGTTAATATGAGAAGTTTCCCGGTCAATTACATAAACACCATTGTAATCCGATACCCATTTTCGCACCAGCAGAATATTCTTGTAAACCGCCCGGGCAGTACTCAGGTGATTTTGCTCGAGCTGTTTTTCGAACCGCAGCAGAAGAATGTAAAAAAGCAGGGAGGTAATTACGGCAACGGTGCTGATAATAATCAGGATAACCTTTCCCGTTAATTTCATAAGCACACCTCGCATGGAATGATGTTTGACGGTATACCGTCACTATTGACACTATACAGTCAAAATGTGAAAAAATCAATTTATATTTATTTTGAGATAATTTAAATATTTCACAAAGCTTAGCCCATCTGTATACTTTCTGGTATCTTCTTTGTAATAAAAATAACATAGCGCGGCTTTCCCGCCGGCAGAGGAATGAGTTTTCCGGTGGAAGTCCTTTCCTGAAACAACGGTTTTTGGTAAACCAACTTTCCTGAAGGAGGATGTATGAAAAGGTTTTTACTTATTTTTGCTGTTGTCCTGCTGCATGGCGCCGCTGTTAAAAGTGCCGATTTTAAACTTAACGGCGTTTATACCGCCTGGGGCCAGTCCCAGCATGCCTTTACCTTCGATAAAGATACCTATGATGACAATTATGTGGTTCAGATGCTGCGCCTGAATCTGCAGGCCATTGCCAATGATAATCTAAAAATGGTGACGCGGCTGGACCTGGCGCAGGGCTGGTGGGGAGTGGATAATGCCCTGAGGAGTGTTCAGCGCACCGGCACTGCCGGAGGAAGCGCCCTGTTTGATTTTAAGGATACTAATTTTCTGGTGCATGTGGATCAGGCTTACATTGATTTCCGCATTCCCAAAACCGTGCTGGGTTTTAAAGTGGGGCGCATGTGGTATGGTTTGGGCAACCGGCTGATGGTGGACAATAACTATGATGGCATTCAGTTCGATATCAGCAATGTTCTCGGCGAAAAAATAACCCTGAGCTGGGCAAAAGTTTCCGAGGGAGTGGACGGCACCAGCGACCTGGAAACCGTTGCCCCGGATCAGCGGGGCTTTACTGATGCCCGCGATGCCCACTTGTTCACGCTTAATTTTAAAAACAGATATAAAGATTTCAGCTACAATGCATTTGGAATGTATTACGACGATTACAGCATCGGGGACATGAATGCCTATATCCCGGACCATCTGCAATTTTTCAAATCGCGCTTTTCACCCCAGGTAACGCAGCTTACTGCCTTCGGGTTGTCTGGCGAATTGAATACCGGACGCCTCTCTTTTTCCGGCGAAGCGGACTATCTGATGGGAAAAGATCAAATTGATAACAAGTCGCATGGCGCAAAGCAGATGTGGGACATCAATAATGGCGATTTGATGGGCTACAATCTTTATTTGAATATGAATGTGGCCGCCAGTGACAAACTGGATGTGGGAGGTGTTTTTGGAATGGGATCCGGCGATGATGATTTGACCGGCGGAGAAGGCAATGTGAATAAGCTGCGGACTTCCGGATTCTTTTATATCACCGAAATCTGGGAAGATTCCATTATGCCCGATGAAGAAGGAATCACACCTCAGGGATTGGGTGCACCCAACGTCCGCGGTTACCGGGAGCTGGAAAACACCACTATTTTTCAGGCGAATGCCACTTTAAAACCGCTGCCGGAATTTTCCGCGTTTTTTTCCTACAATTTTATCCGCGCCACCCAGCCGGTGCATGCCTGGACGCCCGTGACCGATGACGACGGTAATGTGGTGGATGCTGAAATCGATGCCGATAAATCCGCCAGCGACCTGGGGCAGGAAGTGGATTTCCGTCTTTCCTACAATATCTATCCTGAACTGAACTTCACCATCCGCGGCGGTTATTTTATGCCCGGCGATGCCGCCGGTTATCTGATTCGGGGAAACACCCGTTCAGATGACCCCGCCTGGGAATTGAAGTCCACCATTACCTATAAATTTTAGGAGAGGGCTGCCGGAGAAACCGGTATTTTCATTTTTGAAAGGAGCGGATATGAATTTCAAAATTCCAATTTTGCTGCTGATTGGCGTAGTTCTGTTTTTCGCTGCAAACATGAATGCGCAGGAAAGCGAAAACCAGAAGCATCCCGATGTTGATTTTTCCATTAGCTGCATGGAATGCCATCAGGAAGTTACACCCGGAATTTTTCAGGCCTGGAAGCAAAGCAAACATGGGCTGATGGATTTCGGCTGCTATATGTGCCACGGGGATGGTCAGGAAAATTTCCGGGTTAAGCCCGGCAGCGACATCTGCGCCGGCTGCCATTCCGCTGTTGCAGTTGATTTCAGCAGCGTTAAGGCGGACAACTGCTACGATTGCCACCAGGGGCATTCTTTAAAATTTCATCACACAGAAAACAATGAAGG
>JBAPTX010000534.1:0-15008 GCA_049282375.1 Calditrichia bacterium | reverse complement strand
GAGTAAGTAAATGGTGCCGGTTTCCCGTAGGGCGGCGTCATTAATTTTATCATAAAACTGCAGGCGGGGCGTGCTGAATTTGGAATAGGTATGGGAACAGCCGCTCATCATGCCCGCCAGAAATACTACTGCGATTATTCCCGGGAGCGGCCGCAGCACAGGTCTGATTTTAATTTTCTGCAATGCTTTATCCTTTTTAAATACAAGGGGCACAGTGGTTTATCTTTTCCACAGAGGTTACCCCGCCAAACACAGAACCAATATTTTTTAGTCCTGCTGCAAAATCAAGTGGTAAATAACAGCCCCCGTTATTAAAATGCCGTATATTTTTTCATCATACTGAAATATAAAGGCGGTAAATTTTATCTAAACAGGTTTGGCTAACCTCGGAAGAGGGGCAGAAATGACCTATCTAAAAGCTGTTGCATTAACCTGCACCCTCTTTTTTCTGGTCAGTCTGGTGCAGGGCGGAGCCGAAAACGGCAGAATTGTCGGGCAGGTTACGGATGCGGTTACCCGGGAACCGCTGGTGGGCGCCAATATTGTTTTGCTGAATACGGGCCGCGGTGCCGCCGCCAGCGGGAGCGGCTGGTTTGAAATACCGGCAGTGGCTCACGGAAGTTATCAGCTGAATTTTTATTTTCTGGGATATGAAACAGCCATTATACCGGATGTAATTGTGCGGCCGGGCCGGGTTACCCGGCAGGATGTTGCACTGAAACCTTCTTCCCTGGAATCCGAAGAAGTTGTGGTATCCGGCAGTTATTTTCAGAGGGATGAAATGCAGCCGCTCAGCCGGACCCGCTTTTCCCGTGAAGAAATCCGCCGTGCCCCGGGTTCCGCCGGCGATATCAGCCGTATTCTCCAGGCGCTGCCGAGCCTTGCGAAGGTGAACGATCAGTCCAACAACCTGATTGTCCGCGGCGGCAGCCCGCTGGAAAGCGGTTTTTACCTGGATAATATTGAAATCCCTAATATCAACCATTTTCCCAGCCAGGGCGCTTCCGGCGGCCCCATCGGGCTGCTGAATGTCGATTTAATCGAGCAGGTGAATTTCCAGGCAGGCGGATTCGCCGCCCGTTTTGGCGACCGCCTGTCTTCCATCATGGAAATCGTTTTGCGGGAGGGGAACCGTGATGAGTTTGACGGGCAGCTCGATTTAAATTTTGCGGGTTTCGGCGGGGTCGTGGAGGGGCCGGTTTGGGGCGATCACGGCAGTTATGTGTTCTCTCTGCGGAGAAGCTATCTGGATTTTCTGGTGAATCTGGCAGATCTGGGTACAACGGTAGCGCCTCGGTACGGAGATTTTACCGGCAAAGCAGTATTCGATATATCTCCTGCAAATCAGTTAACGCTTTTATCGGTATGGGCGGATGATCACAACAATCCCGATCGTGAAACTGCGGTTGAGAATGATATGGTTTACTATGGAAATCAGGATATACTGCAGCAAACCAGCGGTATAAACCTGCGCAGTTTATGGAAGGGGAAAGGATTTTCCAACACATCGCTTGCCTGGACAAAACGCCGTTTTCGGGAAACCTTTCTGGAAACCGGCAGCGATGTTTTTCTCGCCGTTAACCGCTCTGCCGAACAGCAGTTCAAAATCAGGAATGTCAATAATTTCCGGCTGTCCGGACAAATATCCATTGAGACCGGCGTTGAAGCGGCGCTGCTGATTTCGGATTACGAAAACTACTATGGAGAAATAACCGGGGTTTACGGGGATACGATTTCTGCTTTGAAGCTGGACCGGCGGCTCCAAACCCAAAAAATCGGAATTTTTGGCAGTATTGTGTTTCAGCTTTTGCCGGGAATTACGGTTACCCCGGGGCTGCGGCTTGATTATTTCAGTTACGGTCAAAATTGGACATCCGCCCTCCGGCTGGCATTCTCCTGGAAAATTCTCCGCCGGACGTTTCTCAATCTAAGCGGCGGTGTTTATTACCAGCACCTGCCGCTTTTATTGCTCGCGCAGTATCCGGAAAATAAAGATTTAAAGCCGCTGAGATCACTTCATCTTATTGCCGGAATTGAGCAGATTTTAAGCGAAGACAGCCGTCTGACTATGGAGCTTTATGAGAAAAGGTATTCTGATATGCCTTTGGATCCACAACAGCCCGGTTTTTTTGTACTGGATGAGTTCTACTACCGTTATGGATTTTTCTTCAGTCACGGCCCGCTGCAGGATGTTGGCCGTGCAGATTCCCGCGGAATTGAAATAATGCTGCAGAAAAAGCTGGCCGAACAATTTTACGGACTGGCAAGCACAACATGGTTTCGCAGCCGCTACCGCGATTTAAAGAAAGATTGGCATAACCGTGTTTACGATAACCGCCTTATTTTAAGTCTGGAAGGCGGGTTTAAGCCCGGCAATAAATATGAGTTCAGTATCCGGGCAATTTATGCCGGCGGCACCCCTTATACCCCGCTGAATTTAGCGGAAACCCGACGACTGAACCGGGAAGTACTGGATGAATACCGGATTAATGATGAGCGTTATCCTGAGTATTATTCTCTGAACCTGAGGGCTGACCGGCGGTTTACCTTTCATAATTCTAACTTAATCTTTTATTTAAGTGTCTGGAATGTGACCAACCGGAAGAATGTTGCCGCATTTTTTTGGAACAAAGCAACCCAAAAAGTGGATACTATATATCAATGGGGAATTCTGCCGGTCTTCGGGCTTGAATATGAATTCTGATAAATTATAAATTGTGGTGGAAAATGGAAGCTTTTGAAAGTCAACTGGCTTTAAATACAAAAAAAGGGCGGCGGCTGGAGTATATAACAATTGCCTGGAATGTGGCGGAAGCGCTGGTTTCTATTATCAGCGGGATTATTGCCGGAAGTACGGCACTGATTGGATTCGGGATTGATTCGGCAATTGAGAGCAGTTCAGGCAGTGTGCTGTTGTGGCGTTTATGGGATGGTCAGAAAGGGGAGGAGCGGGAAAAAATTGCCCTTCGGCTGGTCGGGGTCAGTTTTCTTCTGCTGGCAGCCTATATTGCGTATGATGCAGTCAAGTCAATTATACTGATGGAAGCCCCGGAGCAAAGTCTGCCGGGTATTGTTATTGCCGCCCTGTCGCTGATTGTGATGCCGGTGCTGGCCCGCGCCAAAAGAAAAGTGGCAGGTCAGTTGAACAGCCGGGCCCTGAAAGCGGATTCGCGCCAGACGGATATTTGTGCTTATTTATCAGCCATTCTGCTTGCGGGTCTGCTGCTGAACGCGGTTTTCGGATGGTGGTGGGCGGACCCCCTGGCTGCCCTGGTGATGGTTCCCATTATTACAAAAGAGGGTGTTGAAGCCTTGCGTGGTGAGGTTTGCGATGACTGCCATGTTTAACCGGCTGCCGGATTCTCTTGTTTTATACCGTCCTTAAAAATTTACCGGTTCCACTGGTCAGCAGGATTAAAACAGATAATTTTGGGGGGAGAAAAGATTGATAGTTGAAATGCATTGCCACACGTCCGATTACTCGGCCTGCAGCCATGTTAACGCCATTGAACTGGTTCAGCGTGCCAGTGAAATGGGATTTCAGGCGATTGTAATTACCGACCATCATTACTGCTGGACAGGAGAGCAGATTGCGGAGCTTCGCCGCAAAGCAGGTTTGCCGGAAATTTTCCAGGTTTGGGCCGGGCAGGAATATAATACGGCCGATTACGGGGATATTCTGGTGTACGGGGTTCAAGAAACTATTCCTAAAAATAAAGAAACACTGGCTGCAATCCGGGAGAAGTATCCCGATGCCGCCATTATCTGGGCTCATCCATACCGGTACAGCAAGCCGCCTGATAAGAGAAAATTGTTGAATCCGCTGCTGGATGGCATTGAAATTTTCAGTTCCAATTACACCGTTTCGCAGGCAGCACGCGCTTTGAAAGACTGGCATTCCATGAAGTTTACAGCCATTGCGGGTACCGATACACATGCCCTGAGTTATACCGGTTCCTACCCCACGCTGTTTGATCACCCGGTCCATTCCATAGAAGAGTTGGTTTCTGAAATAAAAGCGGGAAGGTGCCGTCCCTTTTTTAAAGAAATACCCCGCAGCGGGACTACAAATGTGCAGGTTACGGAAATCACCATGGGGCCGAAGCATTCCAAAGAACGCCGGGAAGTAGTGCTGAAAAGCTTTGCCAGCACAAAGTCCTGGAAACATGGGGAACGGTCTCACTATTTGATGAAGGAGATCTATAATAACGGGTTTTCCGGCGGCAGCTACCGGGTGCCTCAACCTTTGGATCAGGATAAAGCCAATCTGTCGCTGATTGAAGAACGCGTTTCCGGACAAACCCTTTTTGATATGCTGATTACAGCCGAAAAGGAAAAAGCCCGTCAATATTTAAAACTGGCCGCTCAGTGGATTTCCAAATTGCATAACCAGCGGCTAAAGCTGACCCCACTGAATGAATATCAGAAAATAGAACCGGGGCGGTTGGATTATTATCTGCATATCCTCGAAGAGGAGAATCACAAGTTTAAAGATCGTGTCCGCGAAATCCGTAATCAGGTTTGGGCATGGGAAAAAAAGCTGATCCGGCAGCAACCGCAAATTATGGTGCAGGGACATGGAGATTTTCACTTGAAAAATATATACATTGGTTATGATGAAAAAGAAAAGGCTGAGTATGCGGCTGTTATTGATTTTGACAGCTCATTTCAACTGCCGCCCGCCTTCGATGTAGGCACCTTCCTGGCCCAGTACATGAACATGTTTTTTAATAACCAGGAAGTTACCAAAAAGGCGCCTGCGGATTATTTTCTGAACAGTTATTTGGAGTCGGCCCAAAATTTAAGCAGTGGTTTTCTATCTCATGTGGAACTGTATAAAGCACGTGCTTTTCTAAGTGTAATTTATTATCTGGTTAAAGTGGGTTTAAGCGACAGCGAAAACTTCTGGAGAATAATGGTAGCGGCAGAACAAAGCCTTGCGCATGTGAATGTCAAAGGGTTGTAAGAAGTGATTTAAGACCAAAAAAAAAGCCCGCCGTTCTGGTACAGCGGACTTTCCGAGACTTCATGAATGATGAAACCGGCTAATTGATTATTCTAATATTGGACGGGCATTGCGGCGCCATGGGATCCTGGCTTTTAGAAATAGAAAACTGCCCGCCGCCATTCTCCTCAAAGTACAGAACACCGTTCTCATTAACAAATTTACTTAAAATTGTATTACTGTCTTTTTTTACAAACCAGTTGCCCTGCGTCAGGCCGCTTATTACATGCCGCACTGTCTTGTTTGTGGAAATAGAATATGTAATGTTTGGTACGCTGCTGTCGGAGGTGTTGAATAATGCTACCCGGTCTTTATTGATAAAGGCTCCCTGAAACTGACCCGCATTTAAGGCTTCTGCAGAAACCATGTTGTTTAAAGTATTGGCATCACCAATTTGCATAACACTGATAAATGTAGAGGCTGCTGAAGCGCTCTGATCTTCCACTTCAATACGGTAACTTCCCGCCCAGAAGGCTGACCAGTCATCGAAAGGTCCCCGCTGAGAAAGATCATTTCCATCAGCATCGGTAAACCATAAGAAATTCTCACTGCCATCGTCTCCTCCCCTCAATCGGATCTGAAAATTTGAAGGTGAAAGAATTTTCAAAAACATCCGGCCATGCGCATTTGCATAGGTATTGCTAATTTTCAAAATGCTTCCTGTACTACTTGTCCAGAATCCGGTGGATTGGGATTGCCAGGTTCCGTCCACCAGTTCAGGACGAAAGGGGGGGTGGAAAAGCAGCCGGCGCTTGATTGAAGGATCGGTAACGTCAGCCTGATCCAGTAGAATAATATATTCTTCGTCCTGGTAATTCGGGGCAGCCGGATCACGGAAGTAAATCATCTTTCTTCTCAGCAGATTAACATAATTTGATCCCTTTTGGGAACGGGTGTAATCATAATCTGCGTAATCATAAACATTTCCCTCCAGATCTATTGCTTTCAAATTTCCGGTATTATTACGTCCGCCAATCTGATTTGCCGGATCATAATAGGCATCGGCCCCTTCCTCAATACTGATGTCATGAAGATAAAATGGCGATCCGTTTTGTGGATAAAGCGCCAGCAGATTATGAAAGACCGGCATATCGGTGTCATTGGTTTTCAGTAAATTCCCGCCGCTTTTGGCACATCCGGCATCCAGTAACAGTGTTCCGTATTTCCAAACGTTCAGGCTGCCGTTATCATAATGGTAATGAGACTGGTGGTGAAAAGTTGGAGTAAAGAACTGGATTTGAGTTGCCGACTGATCATTTACTTTACTTTGAATGATGACCTCACCAAGGCCAAAGCGTTTCCCGTTTACCATACCTGCCTGCTGGGGACTGATTTTAGTTACATCTTTGAAGCCGAATAAAAATTTGTAGAATAATCCATATACCCGCATATCACTAAAATGATCATCGAGAGGCCGCCCGCTGTCTTCAAGAAACCAGCGGTACAAACCTGCGGATTGGGGATCATCCTGTTTAATCAATCCGATTGTAGAAGAAATCTGTTTGCTGATTGATTTATGATTCCATTCTGCCAATGGCGTATCATCCTGCCGGTGCCGGAAATAACCGGTCATTTCGCCATTTAAAGGCATTGGAAATGTGGTGTACCAGCAGTATAGAGGCACATCATGAAGCCAGTTGTAAGTCATAAATAGATTATCATTCAGAACAGATGAAGCAGCCGCGGTAAACCAGCTTAAATTTGTATGGGAAAGGTGAAGATAATTCGGACCTTCTCCCCATCCGGTAGTGCCTTCAAATATATGTTCTCCCATCTTCCAAACACGGTCTGTCCAAATGTCTCCTACCATATTCAGCATGTCCTGTTGCTGAGCCGGAGTAACACTGGTTAAGTTATCTCCCCATAAGACGAGGCCCCCAACCGAACCGGATTGTGCATAGGCAAGGCGGTTGTTATCCAGTTTGGTTTTATCGCCGGGATAGGTAGCCGGGTGCCGGTTTTCAAATAAATAGAGCAGGGCATCGGCAATAAAATTTTTTTCAGATGAGGAAAGCTTGCTGTAACACCAGTCGTAAACACTCCCCAATGCCAGATTAATGTGGCCTCCTTCATCGGCAGAAGAAAGGATGGCATCGTTGTGCTCTTCTTCTATTAAACCGGCTCGAACACGGTTATCAATTTCCACTGCATGATCGACCGCTTTAGCTGCATATTCAGATGAAGTGTGGCCGAAAGAAAATGAATTAAAATAGCCGGATTGCCGGGCATAGCTTAAAAAAGAATAACCTTCGGCATCATATAATAAAACATTTCTGGATTTCGATGCCGGTGATTCCGGATAAAGGTTGTCCAGCATGTTAATATAATCCTGAAAAGCGTTTGCCTCAAAGCCGGCAATATATGCGGCATGGTCCTGCAGACTGTTATCTGTAAAAAACAATCTTGGATGTTGATGTTGTGCCAGCGGACTATTTGCAGGTGGTATAAAATCCTGTCCCGCAGCCGGTAAAACTGATGCAAGAATTATGATGAATGAAATAAAAGCGGTGAATAGCTTCATGATAAATTCCCTTTATTTAATTAACAACCCTGTTAGCCTGCAATGGCTATTCTTCAAATTACAATTATTGTACCAGTTGCAGAAAGCAGGATTTAAAACAGAACTCACTGAGCTTTACCCGATAATTTGTAAATGAATTTTACATATTAGCATCATCCTGAAGATGATTTTGGAACATTTTGGGTTTACCCCTGAAATTATCCTTTGGCTAATCGCATCTCATATTTTATTTTAATGAAATAATAAAATGGATGAACTTCATGAAAAATGATATTTCCATTAACATCTTTGAGTTTTTTCTGTCTGTCTCCGGCGCGGTTGAGTTGATCAATCCCATGGTAAGCGCCCATCACCGCCATGTGGCATATATTGCTTTGTCGCTGGGGGATTATCTTACATTAAGTGAACAAGAAAAACAGGAACTGTTCGTGGCTGCGGCTCTCCATGATGTGGGTGCCTTATCCATTGCGGAATGGAAAAACAATCTTTTGTTCGAAACCAGTGTTCCTCACCTGCATGCTGAAATCGGTTACCTGTTTTTAAATGATTTTCCTCAGTTTAAAAATGTGGCCGAAATTATCCGCTATCATCATACGCCATGGGGAAATGGCAGCAGCGGGGTATCCATTCCACCAGCCAGCCAGATTATCCAACTGGCAGACCGCATTGATATTCTGATCCGGTCCGGCCAGTTTATTTTACAGCAGGTGGATGAAATCAGCCATAAAATCCAGGCCAATTCCGGATCCCGGTTTAATCCTGAGTTAATCAGTGTTTACAGCAAGTTAGCCCGGCGGGAATCCTTTTGGCTGGATTTATCCAGTTCTTCCCTGAATGCTATACTTGCCGAAAAAGTGGATTTTCCGGCCTGGAATTTCTCCCTGCAGGATTTTGAGGATCTGGTGCGGATGTTTTCCCGGCTTATCGATTTTAAGAGTTATTTTACCTCCACCCATTCTGCGGGGGTATCCGCCACAGCGGAAGCCCTGGCCGGACTCATCGGGTTTACTGAAAGTGAACAGCAGTTAATCCGTGTGGCGGGTTATCTGCATGATATTGGTAAACTGGTGGTTCCTTCCGAGATCCTGGATAAACCGGAGCGGTTAACGCCGGATGAGTTTGCCATAATGCGCAGCCATACCTACTACACTCATCAGATTATTCAATCCCTGCGGGAAGTTGAAGGAATGAATGTCATTAACAAATGGGCTGCCCTCCACCATGAGCGGATGGACGGCAGCGGATATCCTTTCCATTATGCGGATGGGGATATTCCGCAGGGGTCAAAGATTGTAGCAGTTGCAGATGTGTTCACCGCACTGGCGGAAAACCGTCCTTACCGGGCCGGCCTGCCGAAAAACCAGGTCATGCCCATCCTGCGCACCATGGGAGAAAACGAAGAACTGGATAATGAAATTGTTGCGATATTGGACAACCATTACCAGGAAGTAAACCAGTCCCGGGAAACTGCGCAGAAAAAAGCATTGGCGGAATACCGGCGCTTTAAAGAGCAGATTAGACGCATAGCCTGATTATTTCCAAGTTTATTGAAAATTTAGCTGCTTGACCATTGATAATCCGGCAGCAATTCGGCCCTCTTCATAAAATTTAAAATTCTGTTAATTTACCAAACCATCCGGAATGCTTTTTATCCAAACCCCGCCCTCAAAAAGGATTGAATTTCGCGGCCTGAGTTTTTAAACAGATTTTAAAATAAGAAAATTTAATTATAAAGTTGCTTTACTGATCGGCATGGTTGGCTTTACCCGCCAGGCAATTACAAGGCCGGCAAGCACCCAGGTTATAAAAAGATCTAATACGGCAATTATGGTGTAAGTTGCGGGGATATACAACCAGTTCCAGTTGTAAATAGGGACTGCAATTACGCTGAAAAGACCGATCATTGCCACAAATGCAACCCGTTTCCCATAGGAGGATATCTGGTTTACACTGATCTTGAGCAGTGCCGCCGCCACTCCGGCAGCGATTATTGCAATGAGTATTCCTAATATGAAAACGCCCGGCGACATGGGTTCGGTCCCTTCCCTGTGATAAAATATCATACCGATAGGCCCCTGCCGGTGATTTTCCGCCCAGACTTCTTCATTTTTCCGGGCATTCTCTTCATCACTGCTTTCTGCCATCCCCGGAAAAAAATAAACGCCGGTTTCCAGTTGCAGGCCCCGCATTTCACCCACAAGTCTCTCCTCCTGCGGCAGTGTCTGCATACTGTAATTGTGCCACGGCAGAACCACCCATGAGATAAAACCCCAGACAAAAACAACTATACCCCCCAGAATCCCGGCTATCACAACCTGCTTCATAAGTGCCCCCAGTCATTTATGTGAATGTTTTAAAACTGCTGCTTTTGGTTAGGCATTACAGCAATTGCATAATTTAACTCCAATTTTTACTATAATCAACATCCACATCGCTGCTTGCAATTGCCATAAAATATTGTTAGACTTGCCCCAAAAAGAAAGGGTTCTTCATGCGGATTCTGGTACTGGGCGCAGGCAGGGTAGGCAGTGCAATTGCAGCGGATCTGGCATCGGAGGCAGATTTCAGCATTGAAGTTGCCGACCTTTCTTTCGGCCGGCTTCATACTGATTTACCCCTTCAAAAAATTACCGAAAATCTCAGCGATCCCGATACAGTTAAAAAACTGGCCGGTCAATTTGATATGGTGGTAAATGCCCTTCCGGGTGCGATGGGATTTGCGGCTTTTCAGTCCGTAATTGAAGCAGGAAAAAATCTGGTGGATATTGCTTTTTTTGAAGAAGATCCTTTTACCATGGATGAAGTGGCGCAAAAGAAGGGAGTTACTGCGGTAATGGATTGCGGAGTGGCGCCCGGTATGAGCAATATCCTGGTGGCACATGCCGCTTCCCGGCTGGACCAAACAGACTCAGCAGCTATTTATGTGGGAGGCCTGCCGGTTGAGCGGGAATTGCCCTGGGAATATAAAGCTGTATTTTCTCCCTCAGATGTTATTGAAGAATACCTTCGCCCGGCACGGCTGGTAGAAAACGGGAAAATGGTGGTGAAACGGGCCCTGACTGAACCGGAATTTCTGAATTTTAAAGGCATCGGAACTCTGGAGGCGTTCAATACGGATGGATTGCGAACCCTTACAGATACGATCAAAATTCCCAATATGAAAGAAAAGACCATGCGCTACCCCGGTCATCGCGAGCGGATTGCCCTGATGCGGGACAGCGGATTTTTTGATGCCGGAAAAACAGCCGTTAACGGCAGCAGCGTGCAGCCGCTGGATTTTACCAGCCGCATATTATTCCCCCTGTGGGAGTTAAAGGAAGGCGAAGCGGATTTTACAGTGATGCGCGTGGCCGTAACCGGGTGGAAAAACGGCAAACGCATCCGCCTTCAATTTGATCTGTATGATAAATTCGATGAAAAAACAGGTGTCACTTCCATGGCCCGGACAACCGGCTATACCGCTACTGCGGTGGTGCGCCTGCTGGCCAAAGGGTTATTCAGCCAAAATGGTGTTATTCCCCCGGAATATCTGGGGAAAAACCCGGAACATGTACAGTTTATTTTAAATGAATTAAAAAAGCACGGAATTGAGTACCAGGAGAGCCAGGTTCCGCTGGAGTAATCCCGAAGAAAAGCAAGACTGGAGAATTGAGATTTATCCGCATCTTTTAAATGCCGGAGACAGAATTTTAAGCTTATGAAAATACACTTTCTGGGCACCGGAACCTCCATGGGAATCCCCATGCTGGGATGCCAGTGCGCTGTCTGCAAATCGTCTGATCCTAAAGATAAGAGGCTGCGTACTTCCGTTTGGATACAGAAAAACAATTGCAGTCTGATAATAGACGCGGGGGTGGATTTCCGCCAGCAGGCCCTGCTCGCCGGAATTCGCCGGGTGGACGCGGTGTTATTTACCCATCATCATGTGGATCATATTTTCGGGTTGGATGACTTGCGTCCGCTGGGCATCCTGCAGAACAGGGCAGTGGAGATTTATGCTTCCCCGGAAACGTTCCGCAATCTTCAGCGGGTGTATGCATATCTGTTTGATGAAAATCCGGCACAATCGGATATACCGCGGGTAAACTGGAATTTAATAGAAAACGGGTGCTTCCAAATTAATGACGACCTGGAAGTGCTGCCCATTCTTCTTTATCACGGTAAGCTGCCTGTGCTGGGCTATAGAATCGGGGATTTTGCCTATTGTACCGATGTCAGCCATATTCCTGAGGAAAGCTTTGCCCGGCTTGATAGTTTAAAGATACTGGTGCTGGGCGCACTGCGGCATTCTTCCCATGCCACTCATTTCAATATTAAACAGGCTGTTGAAGCGGCACAGAAAATCGGGGCGGAGCAAACCTGGTTTATTCACATGAGCCATCAGGTGGCCCATCAGCAAACAAATGAACAGCTTCCTGCCGGTATCCGGCTGGCGTACGACGGGCTGGAAATAAATCTTTAATTCAAGTTGATCAGTAATGATGAAAAACCGTTCTTTGTGGGATACCGTTTCGGAAAAACTTATAGAAAAATTCCCCGCGCTTTCGGAAAGCAATCTCAGCAGCAAAGCGCCCGTCAATTTCCCGGTTGAAGATGAAACCCGGCTGGGTGAAATTGCTTTTTTACTCCAGCACGAGTCTTATCATACCGGTCAGTTGAGCCTGCTGCGAAAATGGCTGGGATTTCAACCGATGAGCTATGATGAATAATTTTAAATGAAAATTGAGGAAAGCAGGCGTAATTAAGATTGGCAAATAATTCATCCAACCCGGCCGGCGGCATTCGCCGGCTGTTCCAGCATTCGGCTATTTATGCCCTCAGCAGTTCCATCCAGCGGCTGCAGGGGCTGATCATGATTCCCATTTACACCAGCGCCGTTTACCTTCCGGACCGCAGTGAATTTGCCAATTACGGGCTGGTATACACCTTTATCGCTTTCATGAATTTTGTTTATCTGTATGGAATGGATTCCGCTTTTCTGCGCTATTTTTTTCTGGGAAAAAGTGACCGAAAAACCGTTTTTTCCACCACTTTTCTGGTGCTCTTTGCCAGCGGAGTTTTAACCAGTCTGCTGTTGACTGCCTTCGCCGGGCCGCTGGCTTCACTTCTTTTATTTTCTCCGGAGCTGGATCAGTACATCCGTCTGGCGGCACTGATCCTGTTATTTGATTCGCTGGGAAATCTGCCATTTTTAATTCTCCGGTCAGAGGAGCGCCCGGTATCCTTCACTGTTTTCCGCATGATCCGCTTCAGCCTGGAATTGCTGCTGAATATTTTTTTCGTAGTCATCCTGAAAAAAGGGGTCATCGGGATACTTTATGCCAATCTGATTGCGGCAGCAGTCAACATGCTGGTGATGTCGCCTTTCGGATTAAAATATTTCAAATTTGGTGTTGACAGGGCACTGCTGAAAGAAATGGTGCGCTTTGGCCTTCCCTTCCTGCCCAACGGCATTGCTTATATGGTTATTGAAATGATGGACCGTTTTCTGGTAACTGAATATCTGGGGAAAGACACCCTGGCCTTTTATCATGCCAACTATAAATTTGCCTCAGTGCTGCTGCTGGTTATTGTGGGATTCCGCAACGCCTGGCAGCCGTTTTTCCTGAAAATTGCCAATCAGCCGGGAGCCCGCCGGACTTATTCGCGTATTTTGAATCTCTATTTAGTTGCTGCCGGCGGAATTACACTCTTCGTAACTTTTTTTATTCAGGATCTGCTTACGCTCCACTGGTTTGGTGAGTTTTATCTGTTAGGAAGGCAGTACTGGGAAGGAATTCCAATTATTCCCTGGATTGTGCTGTCCTATTTTTTCTTTGGTATTTATACCATTTTTACACCGGCCTTTTATATTACAAAGAAAAGCCATTATATGATTTTATTTACCGGAGCCGGAGCGCTGCTGAATGTGGGATTCAACTTGTATTTCTTACCCCAATTGGGAATTTGGGCGGCGGTTGCAGCAACCGTTCTGGCCTATTTTGCGATGGCATTTACCATCTATCTTGTTGCACAGCGGATTTATCCCATTCCGCTGAACCTTCCCAAAATCGGACTCTTTCTGCTGTTGGTTGGCAGTACCTTCTTCATTTATTATATTATTGCCCCGCCATTGCTGTGGCGGATTTTATCCTTTTTGATTCTCTTCGGCTTGTTAATTGCCTGGGGGTTGTCAGGAGATGAGAGAGCTGCTTTTCGCAGATTGATTCACGGGGAAAAGACAGGACCTGAAACCAGATAATATTATGAGTAAAACACCACTGTCCATTGCCATTCTCTGGCACCAGCACCAGCCTTACTATAAAAATAACAGCGGTATTTACCAGATGCCCTGGGTGCGCTTTCACAGCACCAAAGATTATCTCGACCTGCTGCTGGTGCTGCAGGAATTCCCCGAAGTTAAACAAAACTACAATCTGGTGCCCTCTCTGCTGCTGCAGATCCAGGATTATGCCCAGAATATGGCGGAAGATAATATCTGGGTACTGACTGATAAAAGGGCCGATTCCCTTACCATTGAAGATAAAAAGAAAATATTATCTCACTTTTTTCTGGCAAATGTGAATGGAATGATAAAACCGGCACCCCGTTTTTATGAATTATACCTGAAGTATAAGCAAAATTTGAAGAATGAGCCGCTGGAGAAAAAAGTGGACGCCTTCAGCACAGATGAATACCGGGATTTGCAGGTCTGGTATAACCTCTGCTGGATTGGCCTGGAATCCCGCAAGCGGGAACCGCTGGCCCGTCTTTTCAAAAAAGGCAGGAATTTTACAGAAAAAGATAAACAGGTTTTATTAAAGGAAAGCCGCCGCATAATGGGGGATATCGTCCCCGCTTTCCGAAAAATGTGGGACGAGGGCCAGATTGAACTCAGCACCACTCCTTTTTATCACCCGATACTGCCGTTGTTATGTGATAATTATATCGCACGGACTGCTTCTCCTTCATTGCCACTGCCGCAGCATCGTTTCAGCAGCCCCGAAGATGCCGAAGCCCAGGTGGTAAATGGTTTAAATTACTTTGCCGGGTTATTCGGGCGCCGTCCGGATGGAATGTGGCCTTCCGAAGGCAGTGTCAGTTTACAGGCGCTGGAAATAATTGCCCGCCAGGGTTTGAAATGGGTGGCAACTGATGAAGGGATTCTCTCCCATACCCTGAAGCAAAGCTTCCGGCAGGAGCATATCTACCAACCCTACCTGCTGGATACCGGACGAAATCAGATCAATATTTTGTTCAGAGATCATTATTTATCGGATGCCATTGGGTTCGTGTACAGCAACTGGCCTGCCGACAGAGCGGTAAATGATTTCATGAACCGCCTTCATGCTATCCGCAATCTGCTGGTGGAAAGATACGGAGAAAAGCAGATGAGCCGCTTCGTTGTTCCGGTTATTCTTGACGGGGAAAATTGCTGGGAATATTATAAAGATGATGGAAAGCCTTTTCTGCGTGGTCTATATCAATCATTCAGTGAAGACC
>JBAPTX010000533.1:0-7443 GCA_049282375.1 Calditrichia bacterium | reverse complement strand
GGGTATTACTTGTGGTTGTCACGGCAGACCGCGGTCTGGCCGGTGCATTTAACGGGAACATCATCAAACGGACAATTTTAAGGATGCAGGAGCTGGAAAATCAGGATATTACCCTTTTGTGTATCGGCCGAAAGGGATACGATTTTTTCCGGAAAAGGCAGTTTTCAATTGAAAAGCATTATATTAATTTTTTTAATAACCTGGATTTCAGCAATGCACAGGAGATTACCGGTTTTCTGGTATCGCAGTACCGGGAAAAGAATTTCGATCTGATCGAAGTAATTTATAACCAGTTCAAAAATGCCGCTCAGCAAAATGTAATTGTAGAACAGTACCTGCCCATTATTCCGGCGAAGTTTGAGGGAAGTCAGGCCACTATTGACTATATTTATGAACCGGATAAAGAAGTGATTCTGAAATCACTGCTTCCCCGCCACCTGAATATTCAAACATGGCGCATTCTGCTGGAGTCAAATGCAGCGGAACAGGGAGCGCGAATGACGGCGATGGAGAACGCCACAGAGAATGCCGCTGAAATGATTCATGATCTGACCCTGTCATATAACCGGGCGCGGCAGTCCGCCATTACCAAAGAAATTTCTGAAATTGTCGGTGGTGCCGAAGCCCTGAAATCCGCCTGAGGCTGGTGAGCAGGTTTCAAAAAAATGCGGGATCAGTTATATTTCCTGATCAAAATATAAAGAGAACAGCGCAGAATTTATACTTTAAGAAGTAAACAAAAGGACAGCAACCCTATGAATAAAGGCATTGTGAGACAGGTGATCGGCCCGGTGGTTGATATTGAATTCAGCGACGGGGATTTACCGCAAATTTATAATGCAGTCGAAATTGAACGCAAAAATGAAACCCCTCTGGTTCTGGAAGTTCAGCAGCATCTGGGAGAAAACATGGTCCGCACGGTGGCCATGGATTCAACTGACGGATTAACCAGGGATACCGCCGCTGTGGATACCGGCGCACCCATTTCCGTCCCGGTGGGCCAGGAGGTCCTGGGCCGGTTACTGAATGTGGTTGGTGAGCCCATCGATGAGCGCGGGGAAGTGAAAACTAAAGAGCGCTACCCCATCCACCGGCCGGCTCCGGAATATGAAAATTTGAGCACGGAAACGGAAATCCTGGAAACCGGCATTAAGGTTATTGATCTGCTGGAGCCATATTCCAAGGGCGGAAAAACAGGTTTGTTCGGCGGCGCCGGTGTCGGGAAAACCGTAATTATTATGGAATTAATCCGCAATATTGCCACGGAGCACGGAGGCATTTCGGTATTCTCCGGAGTAGGGGAAAGAACCCGTGAAGGAAACGACCTCTGGCTGGAAATGCAGGAAAGCGGTGTTTTGGAAAAAACGGCAATGGTTTTCGGGCAGATGAACGAACCGCCGGGCGCACGCCAGCGGATCGGGTTGACCGGTTTAACTATTGCGGAGTACTTCCGGGATGTGGAGCACCGCGATGTGCTGCTGTTTATTGATAATATTTTTCGTTTTACACAGGCCGGCTCGGAAGTATCCGCGCTTTTGGGAAGAATGCCCTCCGCGGTGGGATACCAGCCCACTCTCGCGACGGAAATGGGTGAATTACAGGAACGTATCACCAGTACTAAAGACGGATCGATTACCTCTGTGCAGGCCATTTATGTGCCTGCAGATGACCTGACAGACCCTGCGCCGGCAACCGCATTTGGTCACCTGGATGCCACGACTGTGTTGTCCCGCCAGATAGCCGAAAAAAGTATCTATCCGGCAGTGGATCCTCTGGATTCCACTTCCCGTATCCTGGACCCGCGAATTGTGGGAGATGAGCATTACCGCGTGGCGAAAGCGGTGCAGGAAATATTGCAGAAATATAAAGATCTGCAGGATATCATTGCCATCCTGGGAATGGATGAGTTATCCGACGAAGACAAACTGGTTGTGGCGCGGGCCCGCCGGATTGAACGGTTTCTCTCGCAGCCCTTTTTTGTGGCGGAGCAGTTTACCGGCAGAAGCGGAAAATATGTGCCGCTGGAAGAGACCATCCGCGGATTCAAAGGGCTTGTTGAAGGGGAATACGACAATTTACCGGAACAGGCATTTTATATGGTCGGCTCCATTGAAGAAGCGGTAGAAAATGCCAAAAAAATGGCTTAAAACCGCAGTAAAAATTCATTTTCATAAAGGGGATATTTTTTAAATATCCCCTTTTTTTTCTTGGAAAAACATAATTAAACTTATCTCTGGTCCTGGAGGTATTCGTTAATGCTGAATGATCTAAATTGCAGCCATGCCGGCCCGGCATATAAAAAGTTTCAATTTTTCTTAAAGAGCACAGTATAAAAAACGATAATTAGGGTTATTATAATGGATGGAAAAACGTTTACAGTGGAAATCACCACACCGCAGAAAAAATGGCAGTACGAAAATGTAAAAAGCTGTACTGCACCCGGAACAAAAGGAAGTTTTCAGGTATTATACAACCATGCGCCGTTAATCAGCCAATTGGAGGTGGGAGCTATCAAACTGGAAACAACAGAGGGGACAATACTGTTTGCCACCAGTGGAGGATTTACGGAGGTTCTGAATAACCATATGTCTTTTTTGCTGGAGACCTGCGAAAAAGCCCAGGATATTGATACGGCCCGGGCAGAGCAAGCCGCCCGCAGAGCGCGCGAACGCCTGAAATCGGATGAAGCGGATGTGGATGAAACCCGGGCGAGAGCGGCATTGGCCAGAGCTGTAAACCGCATCCATGTTGCCGGAAAAACAGTTTAGTTGCCGGTTCTGATTTGTTCTTCTAAATATTTTGTAATAATATCAAAGTGCTGATAAATATGCGACGCAAATTCATTTCCCTAATTATTTCTTTGTTGTTTTTTATCCCTCTTTCCACTCCCGTATCTGCACAGGCACCCGCTGCAACAGAATTAAAACAAATGGTATATTATCTTTCCGAAATTGAATATTATACCGCATTGCGCAATTATGTACAGACTCTTTTGACGGAATATGCACAGGAAGCTCTGCCGCAGGAACGGTATCTTATTTCTCTGATGCGGCTGGTAAACCGTGAACTGGAAAATCGGATTACCAACCGGGAGCTGGCTCAAAAAGAATATTTCAATGAACTGCAAAATTATCTGCGGGAACTGAACCAGTTGGAAGCCCGCCTGAAAGCGGCAAATATTTCCGAATTGAAGGATTTTACCGGTGAGTTGAAAGCAAGAATTCAAAATACCATCCGAAGCGGCGATGTGGATTATAAAAAGAAAAAAGTATTTGAAGATGCTCTGCAACTGCTTTATGTAGCAGAGGAAATGATAAAACTGGATAAGAGCAGCTCCCCTGAAAAAGTTGAAAAAAATATTTCCCGTTCAAAGAAGCAGTTACTGCATGCCTTTGGTGAAGTGGATAATCTTGAAGATGTAAAACTGGATGTTGAACCCACCCTGTTCAATCTTTTCAATGAATGGCGAAGGACACAGCGGGTAAAATATGAAGCCCGCCTGCTGGATGTAAAAGTGACCCGCAAGAAACTGATTAATTCCGGTTCACGGCAGGAAATTTTGCGGATGTTCAATGAGCAGTTGGCTATGGCTTATAACCAGTTCAATTTCGGGGAATACAATCAAGCGGACAAGTTGCTGGCCGACCTGACAACAACCTACCGGGATGCCGGTATTCGCGAATTTGAAGATGTTTATTTCTATCGCGGCGAAAGCAATTTTGCCCTTAACCGCTTTATGCTGGCAAACGATCTGTTTTCAAAGTTGCTGGAAGAATATCCGGACAGCCGCTATTTGGCTCCTGTTTACGAGCGTTTAATCCAGATCAACTATAAACTTGAAAATTACGCAAAAGCGGTGGATTATTTTAACGCCTACCGTTCTGTTGCCGGTGCAGCAACCCCCGGCTTTTATGAAATGCAGTTTGTGGCCGGATTATCCCTTTATCATGACGAAAAATATAATGAAGCGGAACAACTGCTGAGTACCATCGTGCCGGCAAGTCCATATTACTTTTTTGCCCGGTATATCTCCGGTTCCATTTATGCGTCCGCCCAAAATTATGAGCGCGCTTCCCGGATACTGAATAATCTGATTGCGCTGGAAGAAGTGCCGGCAGATATCTATAACCGTTCTCTTTATAAACTGGCATTGATGGCCTATGAAGAAGGAAACTACCCCGGGTCTATTGATTACCTGAATCGAATTCCTGCGAGTTTTTCACGCTACGATGAGGTGCTGAATGTGCTTGCATGGTCAAGTTTTAAATATCAGCAGATACAGCATGAGTCCGCGGAAACCCCGGATTACACCCGTGCGAAATTGTATGCTCACGAACTGCTGGATACCTATTATGCGTCGGAACACCGTATGGAAGCGGAAAGCCTTTTAGGGTATATTTATCAGTTGGAAAACAATCCCGATTTTGCGACACAGCTTTATGAGGATGTTTATGATTCCAAGCTGAAAAAGGATGATGTTCTGCTATTTCTGCGGGAACGGGATGAATTGGAAGACTTGTACGTCAAAGCCCGCAATACGGCGGAACGGGCATTGCAGGAAAGTAAAAAACAAGCTTACCTGCGGGCCTCCGATATCGCTTACAATCTGGAAGAAGAAATCTGGCAAATGGAAATGGCGGAAATGAATTCTACTGCTTCTCCGGTCAGCAGGGAAATTGTTAATATTCTGGACCAGTTGAGCCAGTTACAGGAGTTGAAGGATGAATTTAAAGCAGCCGGAAACACGCGCGGAATCCTGCGTGTGGACAGCATGCAGATGCGCCTGACTTCCGTTTTAGAAAGATATCCGCAGGATGAATTACGCAATGCTCTTGCGTATAACTGGTTTGCTGCCTACCCGGTAGCACGCCGGGTAGCGGAATATGAATTCCGCAAGGAAAAAAATCAGGAATTGCAAAATGAAATTAATGAAGAGATCAGTTCATTGAATGATAGTGTGGAGCGGTTAAAAACCGCTATTGCCCGGCAGAAACAAGCGGGTGATTTTGATGATGTCGCCATGGCGGAGCACCGGATGAACCGTCTTCAGGATTTACGCAAGGAATATGACGGGCTTTATGCCGCCGCAAAAGATTTGTATGCAGGCCGTCCCTATGAAGAATTTAACCATTGGGGGGATTTTGGCGCTTTCGGGCTGATTGATGTGAATTTCAGTGAACGGGATCGTCTTCAGAACCGGTTGGCGGATGTATCATCGCTGCATTCGTCTGTCGTGGACGTAATCCAGTCCCGCAGGGATGTGGTAGAGGATAAAATTAAAAAGATTGAAGGTGAAATCAGGTTTATGACCATGAAAGTTCGTTTAACCGAACGCCAGCGAATGAGGGCGGAGCGCGAACGCACCTTTAAAGAATCATTTTTTGACGAACGTACAAGTGAATTTCAGGAATAATGATCAGGAAACAGGGAAAAACATTGTTTAACATGAATTATCCTTTCAGCAAAAGGGCGGCAGTTCTCGGAATGCTGTTTCTATTTCTGCTGATGGTAACCGCACCGGCAGCGGCGCAGCCGGCCGGCATCAGTGCTGATGATTCCCTGCTGCAGAAATTTAGCATCGAAGAGCTGGTTCAATTGAAAAAGATGCTGGAAGTTGAGCGCCAGCGGTTGATACGGGAACAGGAAAAAGATATAAAAAGCGGTATTGAAATCAGCGAAGAGTTTCTGAACCAGACCGAAGATGATCAGCAAAATCAGGATATGATCCTGATCCGGGTGGCGGAATATTTTATTGATCAGGCGCAGCAGGACTATGAAGTAAAGGTGGAAGAATACAACCGGCGCTATGATGAATATGACCGCCGGCAGATGCTGTACGAAGCCGGAGAAATATCGGAAGAACCGCAGCAGCCGCAATTCCCCAAAAGGGATTACAGTGAAGCGATCCGCATTTATAACCTGATCCTGAAAAATTTCCCGGGTTCGGATCTGGCGGACGATGCCTTGTACAACAAAGCTTACCTGCTGGAAGAAATGGAAGATGAACAGCAGGCGCAGCACTTTTATCAGGAATTGATTGAGCAGTATCCGGAAAGCAATTATGCCCCGGAAGCCTATATGCAGATGGCGGATTACTATTTCCAGCCGCGCCTGGATCAAAGCCGGGAGGAGACCATCAGTAATCTGCATAAAGCCGCACAATTATATCAGAGTGTTTTGCGTTACAAAAATTCCCCCCGTTACGATGAAGCGCTTTACAAGCTGGGCTGGAGCTACTACCGCCTTGCCGCAGAAGATCCTTCTTACTACAAGGATGCCGTTTATTATTATACACTGGTGGTAAAGGATGTTGATGATTTCAGGGAATGGGATCCCGAGGGCGCTTATATTAAATCGAATATTATGCCCGAAGCGCTGCAGTATATTGCCGCCTCTTTTATTGATACCACATATGCCGCTCAGCCGGTGGCAAGGGCCAGCCAGTATATTCAGCAATTGGGCAAGCCACATTACGGGCGCGATATCCTGGAAAATATGGGAGACCTGTACACCCGCATTGTTGATTATTCCAAGGCTGTTGAGGCGTATCGGACATTACTGGAATTGTATCCCGACTATATCTATGCTCCGCAAATCCGCAAAAAAATTGCCGATGCCTACACCCTGGCCAACCGGCCGCAGGAAGCTTATCAGGAGCGAATGGCACTCTTTAATGCTTATAATCCCACCACGGACTGGTATATCGAAATTGATGAGGGAGATCGTGATGACCGGGTGGTAATACTGGATGAAGCTTCCAGCCTGACCGAAGAAGCGCTGCGGGCGAACTTGATTTTTGAATTAAATAAGGCAAGGGAACTGGAAGAATCCAATGGAGATTCGCTGGGTGCGTATGATGAATTTGCCCGTCTGGCAACCCTGTATCTGGATACCTATCCAACTCACGAAAATGCCTATGAAATTAACTGGTCGCTGGCTTATGTGCTGGATACCGAATTAAAGCGCTATTATGATGCGTTCGAGCAATATATCCGTGTCAGCAGCGATTATCTCGAAGATGATCATCGCAAAGATGCCGCCACCAACGCCATTGCGGTTTCCCAAACAGCCGTGAATGCGCTTCGGGCTGAAAGGGACTCTACAAAAATTTCCGGAATGGAAAACGCCCTGCAAAACGCCCGCGAACTGAATGAAGCGGAAAAAATGCTTGCCGAAGCTTACGATAATTATATACTGCTTTTTCCGGAAGATGAGCAAACTGCCACCTATCTGGCAGATGCCGGCGGGCTATATTATCGCCACCGGAAATATGATCTTGCCCAAAAATATTATAAAACGATGGTCATCCGTTTTCCGGAAGCCCGTGAAAAGAATATCGGGCTGCTTTCTTTGATGAACAGCTACTTCTTCCTGGGAAAATTTGAAGATGCCGAATTTGTTGCCCGTCAGGTGTTGAATTCGCCCGAAGTTCCTGAAGAGGAC
>JBAPTX010000532.1:0-5480 GCA_049282375.1 Calditrichia bacterium | reverse complement strand
CATTATATTGCACTGCACCATTAAACAAGAATTCCATTCCAAAGAGTGTTTTTCCGCTGCCGGCACCGCCGCAAATAAGGACCGGCCTGCCCCCGGGCAGTCCGCCATAGGTAATTTCGTCCAGCCCCGCTATACCGGAGGGGACCTTCCGCAGCGCAAAGGAGGAGTTTTCAGTGTCAGATGAACGGGATTCCATTATCTCTCCTATTCTGTTAAATCGGCTAAAAGAATTATCATTTGTTTAACCGGAACTCAGAAATACATAACGAATGTATTCAATTTAAAATACATTTTCTATTTTTTTCTCAGCGGGATACCGGAATTACTTTGCCGGGTTAATTCCTGATTTTGCCGCCCGGACTTAGGCAAACCGATAGAAAGCAACCTTTTCGAATAGATACGGGGCTTCTTTCCTTACATTAATTTAATAGTCTGCCCTTTCCAATAAGCAGTGGCTGCGTTTGATTCAGAAAAAAAGAGTTTCATGGATGTTTAATCCCTTCTTTCAGCATTTCCATCGTTTTCTGCAGCCGCCGGATGCGTGTTTCATTTTTTTTAGCACCGGTAATCCAGCGCACATATTCTTTGCGGTTGGTGTAGGAAAGCTGCTCAAAAAAGACCTGTGCACCGGGTTCCGCACCCAACAATTCCTGTAAATCAGCCGGGACTTCCACCGTGCGGGGCTGTTCATCCTTTTCTAATTTTACATGAACCCTGTCACCGGGCTGCTTTTCAATAGCGCGGCGCACCTTTTGGGTAAGCCCGAGCAGGTGGCAGTGATGCCCCATTTTTGCCAGGGAGCCGCGATATTCATATCCATCAAACTCAGCCCTGATTTTTACCTGCCCGCGGGTACCGAATTCCTTTTCCACATCAAAGGGGACCTCCACAAAAGCGGCATTCATATTTTTATGTTTTTTAATTTCCGCATCAAATTCAAATGTTTTCATATTTAAACCATATTCCTGATCATTACTTCAGCCTTGAGCAATGTTATTCCGTTAAATTTGCAAGACCGATAAAAAATTTACCAAGCAACAGTGACCGAATTCTCAGATAATTCCCCCGCATATCGGACACCTGATGAGAATTTTGAGAAGAGCGCTTTAAAGCCGGTTCCAGCACTTTTTGCCGGAAATCTTCCAGCACACTAGTTTCCGATACAAATGCCACATATTCGGGATGAATGCGGTAACTGAGGTAATCAAAATTTGTGGAACCCATAATCAGGCAGCAGTCATCCACCAGCATCGCTTTCAAGTGGCTCATACGGTCCTGAAAGAAATGCAGTTGAAAACCATTTTTATTTCCTGCCCAGATGATGTATTCCTTTAAAAAAGTGCGGTTGTTTAACTCCGGAGTAACCACATGGACGCTGACCCCGCGCTTCCGGGCCGCAGCCAGATGCTCCACAAACGGGAAAGTAATATAAGGGCTTTTAACCCAGATACTCTCCCGCGCCCGGTCTATAACCTCAAAAACTTTCTGAAAAGCATTCTCATTTCCGCGTCCGCTCAGACTGAGCAGCTCTATTCCGGGAAACTTTCCATGGTCGAAGACAATATTATTCTGCCAGGTATTCTCAAAATCCTCATTTAAAAAGCGCACAATTTCAGGATCGCAAATACGCAGCATCATATCATGCCAGGCGAAGTTATGTTCACTGAAATTAATGCCGCCGATATAGGCAACCCGTTCATCCACGCTCAGCAGCTTTTTATGGTTCCTTGCCGCAAAACGGTGCAGCAGCGCACCCACTGGACTGGTAAACTGCACTTCTACCTGATTCTCCCGCAATTCCCGGATCATTTGCCGGGTGGAAAGCCGTTCTTTTTTCAGAGCTTCATTTAAATAATTTCCGGGCAGGAATTGAAACTTATCATTTATAATATAACGGGTAAAATTATCCACCAGAATCCGGCGCGAAACAGCCGGGGAAAGAGATTGCAGCAGTTCCGCCAGTTGCCACCCCACGCGATCCCCTTCAAAAGAAAGGGTCTGAATACGAATATTTTCAGTTGCGGAAAGGGCATCCCGCCGGAAAGCATCCCAGAAATCCGGGGCATCCACCAGCAGCGACAATCGATTTTTTTCAGTTGTATTCATGAACAGAAATTATGAAGCCGGGCCCTTCAATGCAACATTGGGTTTATTCCCGTTTAAAATCCGCATAAAAACCCAGGCGGTGAACAACTCCGTGGCCATTTACCATCAGGTAGTGGAGAAAAGAAGATTTACAGGCGGATTGCAGCATTTTCAGTAACGGCGGAAATCGGCATTACAAAAACCCATAATTATTTCCCATTTTTCATTTTGAACCTTTCACTACCCCACTCGTTTATAGAAAAAATTTATTCTTCCGGTACCCGGCCGGAAATTGTCATAAATGAGGAATTCCCGACATGCTTGGTTTTAGATTTACCGATTATGTGCCCGGTCCCGAAGGGGGTACGGCTTTTGAAAAATTGCTGGATATGTTTATGCAGCTTCTGCTGCACACCGCTGGTGACGCCTCCGAAGCTTTAAACTGGCTGAACCAGTTGGACAGAAAATACGGACTGACTGACGATGAGTATGGAATGGGCGACTTTATAGAGGATTTAAAAAAGAACGGCTATATTGAAGAAAATAAAGAAAACCGCCGGACATTCCGCATCACCGCCCGCGCCGAACAAACCATCCGGCGCCGTTCTCTGGAAGAGATATTCAGCAAGCTGCGCAAAACAGCTCCCGGAAATCACCGCACGCCCCATTCCGGAACCGGCGATGAGAATACCGCAGACCGCCGTTCTTATTCATTTGGCGATGCAATGGAGCAAATCGCTATGACCGATTCCATACGCAATGCGCAGATAAATCATGGGCTGCAGGATTTCCGTCTGACGGAAGACGACCTGGAAGTGGTGGAGCGGCAGTTTAAAACGCAGACTTCCACAGTGATGATGATTGATATCAGCCACTCTATGATCCTGTACGGCGAAGACCGCATTACGCCGGCAAAAAAAGTGGCAATGGCGATGGCGGAGCTGATAACCACCCGGTATCCCAAAGATACGCTGGATATTATTGTATTCGGAACGGATGCCTGGCCCATTGAAATTAAAGATCTGCCCTATCTGCAGGTCGGCCCCTACTACACAAATACCGTGGCAGGGCTGGAACTGGCGATGGACATTCTGCGCCGCCGTAAAAATACCAATAAACAAATTTTCATGATAACAGACGGCAAACCCACCTGTTTAAAAGAAGGCATAAAATACTATAAAAATCCCTTCGGGCTGGACCGTAAAATTATAAACCGGACGCTGGGGCTTGCCGGAAAATGCCGGCGTTTGCGCATCCCTATTACCACATTTATGATTGCCCGCGACCCCTATCTGCAAAAATTTGTGCGTGATTTTACAAAACTGAATCAGGGGCGCGCCTATTACAGCAGCCTGCACAATCTGGGCGAATTTGTTTTTGAAGATTATATTAAAAACCGCCGTAAAAAACTGCGCTGATCTTGAAATCAACTATGCACCGGACCCCAATATTTTGATATACAATTTTTTTTGGAAATCATCCTTTTGTGAATGATAAAAAAAAATGCGTTTACCATAAGCCTTACTTCTCAGGATTACCTTCTGCAATTCGGGGTTATCTTGACAAGAATATTGAAAAGGAGAGCCATTAAATGGAAATAAAAAATTTTGAAAAAATTAAAACATTGGGGCAGTTAAAAGAAGCTGGTTACCGTCCCCGCTCCATTAAGAATGAAATGCGGGACAATCTGATCCGGCGGCTGCAAAAACACGAAAAATTATTTCCGGGGATTTTAGGTTACGAGGAAACCGTTATTCCCGATATCCAAAGGGCAATACTGGCGCGGCATAACATTAGTCTGCTGGGTTTACGCGGGCAGGCAAAAACCCGCATTGCCCGGCTGATGGTGGAACTGCTGGATGAATACATTCCGGTTGTAGAAGGCTCCGAACTGAATGACGATCCGCTGCGTCCCCTGTCCCGCTTTGCCAAGGATCTGATCACTGAGCTGGAAGACAGCACTCCGATAAACTGGTTGCACCGTACGGAACGCTATGCGGAAAAACTGGCCACCCCCGATGTCACCATTGCAGACCTGATCGGCGATGTGGATCCCATAAAAGCAGCTTCGCTGAAACTGCCCTACTCGGATGAACGGGTCATTCATTTCGGCCTGATCCCCCGTTCCAACCGTTCTATTTTTGTGATTAACGAACTGCCGGATTTGCAGGCCCGCATTCAGGTGGCGCTTTTTAATATCCTGCAGGAAGGGGATATCCAAATCCGCGGTTTTAAAATACGCCTGCCTCTGGATATTCAGTTTGTGTTCACTGCTAATCCGGAGGATTACACCAACCGCGGCGCCATTGTAACTCCGCTGAAAGACCGCATCGACAGCCAGATTCTGACCCACTATCCCAAAACCCTGGAAATTGCCAAACAAGTGACCCGGCAGGAGGCCAGGTTGACCAACCGGCAAACCGAACGGGTTCAACTTTATCCGATTGTGGAAGATTTGCTGGAGCAGGTTTCTTTTGAAGCACGGGCAAGCGAGTATATTGATGAGAAAAGCGGCGTATCCGCCCGCCTTTCCATTTCCGCCTACGAAAACCTGATCAGTACCGCCGAGCGCCGCATGATGTTAAATGGTGAAAACCGCACCTTTGTCCGAATATCCGATTTCACCGGAATTATTCCGGCGATTACCGGAAAGATCGAACTGGTATATGAGGGCGAGCAGGAAGGGCCGGCAAAGGTAGCCGTTATTCTGATCGGGCGGGCCATCCGCAGCCAGTTCCCCCATTATTTCCCCAATCCCGAAAAATTGAAGAAAAAGCAGGACTCTACACCTTATCAGAAAGTGGTAAACTGGTTCGGCGGCGGCAACAATCTGGATATGCTGACTGATCTGCCCCAAAAGGAATACGAAAAAATACTTCATAAAGTACCCGGTTTGAAGGAACTGGCCATGCGCTATCATCCACAGGCCGAGGAGGAGGAATTGCTGCTGCTGATGGAGTTTACGCTGCACGGACTGGCCGAATATTCCTTCCTGAGCAAACATATTCTGGAAGGGGGCGTGCAATTCCGTGACCTGCTGAGCAGCATGTTCAGCATGGGTGATGAGGAAGATGAAGAAGGCGAAGAAGGGGATTATATATAGGGATACAGGAACCTTCTATTTCCCAATTTATCCAAAACGCCCAGGGGCGATAGATATGCTGCGGCTTAACCTGCATAACCGGAGCTATTATAAGGCCCTCAAAAACGATTTGGGGAAAATTTGCAGCTGCAGTAACGGGTGCTGTTTAAAAAACAATTTTACCATTTGAAAACGCAGTGGTCGTTTCTTATATTTTCAGGCTTAAAAGTGGAATCGGATAATTATTAAGGAGTATGGACAGATGTTTGCGATTTTGGAAATCGCCGGAAAACAATTTCGGATCGAAAAAGAC
>JBAPTX010000531.1:0-2404 GCA_049282375.1 Calditrichia bacterium | reverse complement strand
AAATAGAAGAAGTCAGGAGTGAAAAAGATGCATTTTCTAACAATTTTTTTATTAACTGTGGGTATAATGGTGAACAACACCGGAGCACAATGGCCGTTGAATACTTCTCAGAATCTGCCGGTTGCAGTCGGGCCGGACCGTAAAGCCAACCCGCAGATTACAGCGACTTCTGATGGATGTTACTTACTGGTTTGGGAAGATGAGCGAAACGGCACCCGTGATATTTATGCCCAGAAAATGGATAAGTCCGGCTATCTGCTGTGGGCTGTGGATGGTGTGCCGGTTTGTGTTGAAGTGCAGACACAACGATATCCTCAGTTAACTGCGGACAGCGCCGGCGGGGCCTATATTGTATGGGAGGATTTCCGCACCGGCCAGAAAGATATTTATATGCAGCGGCTGGATAAAGACGGCCAGCCGCACTGGGCACTCAATGGAATTGCCATATCTGCAGCGGCATCCGACCAGAATTATCCGGTAATTGCCCCGGACGGTATGGGCGGCGCTTTTGTGGTGTGGGAATCTCACCAGACCAGCGGGGTTTACACCGATCTTTATGCACAGAGAATTGCACCGGACGGCAGCGTTTACTGGCAGGTAAACGGTATTATAATCAGCAATGAAAACAGGGGACAGCGCTATCCCCGCATTGTTCTGGACCGCCCGCTGAAGGCATTTATTGTGTGGGTGGACAGCCGCGCAAATCTGGATTATCCGGACATTTATGCCCAGTATGTAGATGGCAACGGAAATATGCAGTGGGCGCCAAACGGCATTGTGGTCAGTTCCGGGCCGGCGGAACAGGAGGATGTGGAAGTGGCTGCGGATGGAAACGGAAATCTGTTCGCCTGCTGGAAAGATTCCCGAAACGGCGGCAGCGACATTTATGCCCAGATGATCGATTCCACCGGGAATGCCGTCTGGCCCATTCCTGATGGTACGCCGATCTGCACCGCTTCTTCAAGTCAGTACAGCCCGCATATTGTAACGGATTACCGGGGCGGCTGTATTATCAGTTGGCACGATTTCCGCAACAGCACAGACCGGCTGCTGAATGTGGATGTTTATGCTCAACGCATGGATGCCGCCGGAAATGCACTGTGGCAGTTCAGTGGTGTGCCGGTTACCACTGCTTCATCAAATCAGATAGATGAAATGCTGGTGGCGGATAAAAAAGGCGGCGCTGTTATTGTCTGGAGAGATCATGTCTCCGGAGTCACCGATCTGTATGCGCAGCACCTGGATTCCAGCGGTACTGCTCAATGGCCGGGAAGCCCCGGAGTTCCCGTTTCCCTTGCCGGCGGTTCGCAGCGGGCGCAGGTGCTTGCTCCCGATGGTGACGGGGGCGTGGTTGTGGTGTGGGCGGATGAGCGCGAGCTTGCTGCAAATGTTTCAGATATCTATACCCATTATGTAAGTCAAAAGGGAGAATACAGCAATGCCCTTCCGGGAATAAAATTGAATGAGCTGTATTATGCCGGACCTGTAAACACCAGTAACTATTTTTACGATCAGTTTATTGAATTATATAACAGCAGTAGCGCCACCCGGTATCTGGATGGATTGATCATCGGGCGGGTTTTAAACAGTTCTTCCTATAATCTTGCCCAGGCGGACAGCGTATTTGTCAGTTACACCTATCAATTCCCGGGACAGCCGGGGGAACAGAATTATCCGATCGGTCCCGGTGAATATGCCGTTATTGCACAGGACGCCTTGAATCATCAGTCTGTTATACCCTCCTCGGTGAATCTGGAAACCAGCCACTGGGAGTTTTACAACCAGTTCTCCGGCAATGATTTTGATAATCCGGCAGTGCCGAACCTTACCAATATAAATGCCGGATACGACAACGAATTTTATATGCATCTGAGTGCAGGATATGTTGTACTTGCAGACGGCAGCGAAATCCGGCAGGAAGGCAGTTATAAAGTAATACCGCTTCATTCTGTACTCGATGGGATGGAATACCACCGGGACAGCACTGCCGTAAAATACAGCAATTTACTTGTTGATGCCGGAGCCGCCGGAATCGGGCTGCAACGGTATAGCGGCCAGTCCATTCAGCGTATGGGGCAGGGGGATGATACAAATAACAGTGATTATGACTTTGAAATTTTAAGCAGTCCCACACCGGAAATTCCTGTGAGCATTTCCTCTGGAAATGATCAGCCTGTCCTGAAATATCATCTATTCGCCAACTATCCCAACCCGTTTAATCCACGGACCACCATGACCTACCAGTTACCTGAATATGCAAGTGTGAAACTGGTGATTTTCAACAGCATCGGAGAGCAGGTAAAACTGCTCGTCAATGAAAATCAGGCCCCCGGCAATTACTCCGTTGTCTGGAATGGAACCGATTACAGGGGAAGGCCGGTCTCTTCCGGAATTTATTTCTTAC
>JBAPTX010000530.1:0-7036 GCA_049282375.1 Calditrichia bacterium | reverse complement strand
TCTGAAGGTCTGAGCAGGTCCGGACACAGCGTTGGCAGCGGATGCATTTGCTGTCATCCTTTTCAATAGAGGGTGAAGAGCGGTCCACATGTCTTGCTTCAGCCACATCCAGAAATGCCTTCTCTTCGATACGGTATTCACTGGCCAGATCCTGCAACTCGCAGTTGCTGTTTTTATAGCATTTTAAACAGTCGCTGCGGTGTTCGCTCAGCAATAATTCAATTACATTTTTGCGGGCATTCCGTACTTTTAAGGTGTTGGTGTGAATTTCCATGCCTTCAAAAACAGGTATGGCGCAGGAAGCCTGCAATGTTCGGGAATTTTTTACTTCCACCAGGCAAACACGGCAGTTGCCGGCAATACAAAGGTCTTGATGATAGCACAGGGTGGGAATGCGGATACCCAGTTTTTTTGCGGCATCCAGAATCGTTGCGCCTTCTTTTACCGCAACCGGAATGTCATTTATTTTCAGGTTTATCATTTTCAGACTTCTCCTTTACTATAATTTAAAAGATGATCTCTTCTCTGAAATTTTCCGAAATGGAAATAAACGGATTGGAAACCGACTGGCCCAGTCCACATTTGGAGGCGATTCTCATGGTTTCCGCCAATTTTACCAGTTCATCAAGATATGCCGGCGGTTTTTCCCGTTTTTTAATGGCTTCAATCCCACGCAGAAGCTGTTGACATCCCACCCGGCAAGGCGTACACTGGCCGCAGGATTCTTCATTAAAAAATTCCAGGTAATTATGCAAAACATGGAACATTGAACGGGAACTGTTGAAGAGCATCATGGAGCCGCCGGTAGGAACACCTTCAAAGCCGATAATGGTTTCTTTAAAGTCTTTCCGGGGAACACAGAAGCCGGAAGAACCGCCAACCTGCACTGCTTTGGTATCCCCGTCCCCGAACATATCCACAAAATCCTGTATGGTCATGCCCAGTTCCAGCTCGTAGATACCTTCGACATCGGCATCTCCCGATACGGAGAAAACCTTTGCGCCGCGGGAATCTCTTGTGCCGAGATTTTTGAAAAATTCCGGATTTTCTTTGATGATCATTGTGCAGTAAACCAGCGTTTCCACATTATTAACCACCGTGGGCTTATCCATATAGCCATTGGTAACCGGGAACGGGGGTTTATTGCGCGGCTCGCCGCGATGGCCTTCCATGGATTCGATCAGAGCGGTTTCTTCCCCGCAAACATAGGCGCCGCTGCCGGAGCGGATGGAGATACTGAAGTTCATTTCCCGTTCTTTAAGGCCCTGATTAAATTCGGCCAGTTTTTCATTTAAAAAGGGGAGCAGGTAATTGTATTCCCCGCGCAGATAAATAAAACCGTCCGTTGCATTTACCGCATATGCGCAAAGCGCCATGCCGGTAAAAACTTTAAAGGGCTGTTCTTCCAGGATCTGGCGGTCTTTGAAAGTACCGGGTTCACCTTCGTCCGCATTACAGATTACATATTTTACATCCGATTTCTGATCCGCCGCAAACTTCCACTTCAATCCGGTGGGAAAACCCGCACCGCCGCGGCCGCGCAATCCGGATTCAACAATATCGTCAATTATCTGCTGCGGAGGATTTTTCAGCACGCGGTCAATCACTTCCCAGTGATCTATATTTTCAAAAATGAGGTTTATTTTTTCCTGCTGTTTTTCAAGAAGTCTGATTTTTTCCTGTTTGGTCATTTCTTATCTCCCTGGTGAAGATACTCTTCAATTGCCTGCACTGCCGATTTTGGGGTAAGTTGAGTATAGACACGGTCGTTGATCAGCATTGCCGGGCCCTTGTGGCACCAGCCGATGCAGTTTGCGGCCAGAAAACTGAATTTCCCGTCACGGGTGGTCTCTCCCAGCTTAATGCGCAGGCGGTCTTCGATTGCTTTAATAATGTTATCTTTGCCTTTCATGTAGCAGGTAATGGTTTTGCAGATGCGGATAATGTTTTCGCCACAGGGCTTCATATCCATAAATGAATAAAATGAAGCGGTGCCGTAAACTTCAGCGGAAGATAAATCCAGCTCTCTGGCCACTTCAATCAGGGCATCTTCCGAAAGATAATTGTTTGATTTTACAACGTCCTGTAGAACCGGCAGAAGGCTTTGCCGGCTTTTTCCATGTTTTAAAACCGCTTCCCTGACCAGCATGGATGTTGGAGACATTTGTTTTACTCCTTTTTTCCTTTAATCTGATTCCGATTTATTCATTTGGGTTTTCAGCTTACTCTTTAATCCGCAGGTTTATATTAATCTGTTTCCCGCTTAAGAAAGCATAAATAACAAATTACATGCCATTTGTTATATGATGCACAAAATAAACTATTTAATTTACCCAATGATTCAAATTAAAAGCATTTTGTAAAATATTTCAATAATAAAAGGTTAAGCGGGGGAAAAATTGTAGAATTAATTTACAATAGTCAGCCGGAAAAACAAATAAGGCGAAGTGAACCCGGCCTATCATGTGAACATTATCCCAAAAATAAAAATTTTGATAACTTCATTTCTTAAAAATGCAAAATGGAGAAATGGAGAATCCGGTTACTGAGAAGTAAAAAGAATAAAAACTCAGGGAAGCACTCCTTTTGCCACCCACCAGGGATGCAGTTCCACTTTTAATCTTCCCGCTTTTACGGCCGGGTCGGTTTTGCTCAAAGAATCCGCCTGCTGCAGGTTTGCTGATTTAAAGATAAAGATCCCGCGATATTCTCCGTCATGCAGGAAAGGTCCGGCTGCGGTTAATTTGCCGGCTTCGGCTAGACGGCGAATGTTGGCGAGATGTTCCCGTTGAATCCGGTCAGTTTCAGCAGTTCTTTCCGGTCTCCACTTATCGCCCCTGGTAATCAGCCCGAAATAGTAAGTCTCCATTTCCACATTATCGGGATTCTCCGTTTTGGCGCTGAAATAGTCTTCTCCAATTCCGGCCGGTCCCCACCAGGGAAAGAGTTCCATTTTCAGTGCTCCCGCCTGCAGAGCAGGATCTGCGGCCGCTAACTGCCGCGCCTGCTCTACAGAATCCATTCTGAAAATAAGGATGCCCCGTAAATTGCCGTCATCGGTTATGGGGCCGGCCCCAACCAGGAAACCTTTTTCTTCCATCCGGTTCAAGTGCCGGACATGGGCTTCAAGTAATTCATCCTGATCCACTGCCGGATCATTTTTAAATGTATCTCCCCGGAAAAGCAGACCCACGATGTAGTGCTCCATTCCATCGGGCGGCTGCAAGTTCTGCAGTGCGGCTGCGGGAATATTTAACAGAACGGCTGATATTATAAAAGCCTTTATAATTATTCGCATGGGAATCTCCTGTTTTTATCGTGTTGTCCTGTGCTGCTTTGGTAATCCAAGCTGGTTTTAGAAAGCAACTGGTGCCCTGTTATCAATAAGACCGGAGCCGGTATTCGCAAGTTAACCGCTGCGGCGGCCTAAAAGATGGGGGGCTTTAATTGCGGCAATCAGCAGAAAAAATACCGGCAAAGTAATAAAAACGGCAATGGCTAATTGATTCTGCACAATAGAGGGATAGAGCAGGGCGGTGATCACAATCCCGCTAAGCGCACCGCCGAGATGGGCTTCGTGCCCGATATTTCCCGCCTGCCGGGTAACGCCGAAAACGGATACCGCCACGAAAATCAGTGAAAACAACCAGGGTGTTAATCCAAATGGCAGGGGGAAAATCATTATACGGATACCGGGAAATAAGACAGCGGCAGAGAAAATCACACCGGCAACACCACCGGATGCGCCGACAGCCCGGTAATCCGGATGGTTCCTATGGATTATCAGCACCAGCAGGTCACCGCCAATGGCACTTCCCAGAAAAAGAAGGATTAAAAACAGAGAACCAAAATCCCCCGCCAGATAAAAGGCAAAGGAATAAAAGCTGAACATATTAAACAATAAATGCACGTAATCCGCATGTAAGAAAGTAGAGACCAGCAGCCGGTCATACTGGTGCTGCTGAAGGATGCCCTTTATAGAAAAAGCGTAGCGTTTAAAAAATGCCCGGTTTTTAAATCCGATTAAAGAAACGGCAACGTTTACAATTATAATTGAAATTGTGGTCAGTTGACCGGTCATAATTTACCTTCCAGTATTACCCCGCCCAGCGCCGGCAAGGTGAGGTGTATTTCAGCTCCCGAAGTATTCATTTCGATATTGCCGTTAACTGAATAAATCATCTTAACATCCTTCCGCTTACTCTGCGGCAGTATTCCGGAGTTCAGTACAAGCTGTTGCGGCATTCGGCTCCGGTTTATTCCCACCCAATATGTTTGCTTATTTAATGAACGGGTAAAGGCAATTGTTTTCAAAGAATCTGCGGCAGTAACCCAGTGATAATCTCCCCGGATAAAGGCAGGGTGTTCTTTGCGTAAGCGGATCAGATTCCGGTAAAAATTGAACAAAGAATGATCAAATTCAACTGACTGTTCCTTCTGCGGAATGCCGCTCGGAGCCGTCCGGCGGGGTTCATACTGCTAGTCCGGCCACACCATCGGCTGGCGGTTGTCCGGATCGCCGGCGCCCCACATTCCGGCTTCGCTGCCGTAATAAATCAGCGGCGATCCCGGAAAAGTCATTTGAAACAGAACCACCAGTTTTTGGATTTTAAGATCGGTTTCCCCCGGTTTTCTGATGCTGTAAGCGGAATCGGAGCGGGGGGAATAGGGCCAGCTTGTATCTTTTCCGCGATTCACAATCATGGAACCAAGCCGGTCCATATCGTGGGAATCAATCAGATTTTGCTGGGCCAGCAATTGGGGTTTAGAATATGGCTGCATCCGTTCCGCCAGTGTATCGGCAAATTGTGATGCGGTAATTTCTCCGTCAATCAGAAACCGCCGTACCGGATTATGAAAGCCGTGATAGTTCATGCTGGCGGAAAAGCCGGATTGTTCCAGGAACTCATGCGCTTCCTGCAGAACTTCGGCGACGGTGTAAGCCTGTGGGTTTATTTCCCGCACTTCCCGGTGCCATTCCTGCCAGAAAGCAACCGGCAGGTCCAGCGCGGAATCGAGCCGCCAGCCGTCAACCCCGTCGGCCGGATTACCGTCCCCATCGGGGTCCATCCAGCGGCGGGTGGCATCCATAATATATTTCCGCGGCCCGGCTGCAAGATTAGAAGAATCAGCGGTTTCGGCAAATTCCGGTAAACTGCCGTAGCCATGCCAGCCGCTGTAACTGAATTCATTCTCCGGAGTGGCCGGATTGTCAAAATTTTCCACAACATACCAGCTTTTGTAGGGGGACTGCTGCTGATTTTGCAGCAAATCCTGAAAAGCAAAAAAATCCCTGCCGGTATGATTCCAGACTCCGTCAATAATGATCCTGATTTTCCGGGAATGGGCGGCATTCAGCAAATCCAGAAAAAGAGAATCGGCGGCAGTCCACTGCCAGTTAGCCGGATCCGCCGGGTCCTGCTCGCTGCGGATAATTTTTAAATCCTTTGTTGGCTTTGGCCCAAAATAAGGATCAATATGGTGAAAGGAAATGCCATCATATTTGTGAAGTGAGCGGGCATAAAATACCGGGTTTAAATAAATTGCATCTACTCCCAGACTGTCCAGATAACCCAGTCTATCAATAATGCCCTGCAGGTCGCCGCCATAGCGGCGGTTAAATACACCGTTTACATAGAAATCCTGGCCACTGTTTTTCTCCCAGTTTTGCCGCTGATACCAGTCTGCTGTCCAGGAAGAAAGCTGCCAGTCAGACGGCACATCCTTCGGGTTTTCCAGCGATGCCCTCACGGGTTCATTGGAGGCATCGCCGTTGCGGAATCTTCCGGGAAATATCTGATACCAGACGGCACCTTCGGCCCAGTGTGGGATTTCACCGGCGGCAGCGGAATCCGGCTGTCCGCCGCGGGCAGAGCAGCCGGAAATTCCGGTTAACAGTAAAAGAATCAGCAAAAGGTTTTTTAAGGACATTCTGAAATCATCATTTTAAAATAGAAGCAGCAGTTTTCAATTGGCCGTCAGCAATGGTTTTACTTCACTTTTTTTGCCTCATGGCGGGCGCCGCCCTGATTGATGACGAGCGCGGTTACCTCCCCCGCATCATTAAGAATAAATTCCACATCTGCTTTTACGACCTTCAGAAAATATTCAGTTTCCGACCGTGGAAAAAGCTCAAATTCAGGTTGCCCGGTTATCTGGGTGAAAAGGCGGTCTCCCCTGCGGCGGATTTCCACTTCAGTTCCCGGCGCCAGCAGGTAAGTCCCGGTATAGCGATCCAGCAGTTGCGTGTTCACCTTTACCGTTTCCTGTTTTTCCATCCGTGGTGCTTTTATTTCCTGCCCGTTCTGGCGGTGAACGGCAAAAACAACTTTTCCGCTCTCATCCCGGTGGAATGTAATTGATGCATCCACAACTTTCCAGAAAAATTCACTGTCGGAACGGGGAAAAATTTCATACCTGGCCTGCCCGCCCAATTGTGCAAAGATATGTCCATTTCGGGTAGAAATGGTCATAATGGCGCCACCGGGGTATTCGTAGCTGCCGGCGTAATCCTGAAATACCGAGGTGTTTACCGTGGTATCAACTGCCACTGAAATTCGTTGAGACATTGATTTCCATAAATATAATTCCGCAATATCATGTGAAATACCGGTAGCACTTAGCTCGGATGTGGTCGGATAGCAGTTTGTCAGAACAGCAATTGTTAAATTGGAATCGGGATAGTAAGCAAGGAAACTGAGAAAACCATTCAATCCGCCACTATGGGAAATCTCGGGAACACTGCGGAGGCTGTCCAGAAATAAACCATAACCGTAGCGGCTGCCATTGGCTACAGCCAATTCCCCGCTGTTCAATTGAACAGGAGTCAGCATTTTTTTTAAATTTTCCGGCTGAATCACCGTATTATGATGGAGGGCTTCCGTCCAGTAAAACAGGTCGGAAACAGTGGAATAAAGGGAGCCGGCTCCGCCCGCCCAATCCATATTCCAGTCCACAGCTTTCTGGTATTCACCGCCTATGTAAGAATACCCTCGCGCTTCCTGTTTAATGATTTCAACTCTGTTATGAACGCCTG
>JBAPTX010000529.1:0-1544 GCA_049282375.1 Calditrichia bacterium | reverse complement strand
GTGCAGGAGGTGTTGCAGCGTCCTTCCCACCCGTACACCATTGGTTTGCTGCAGGATACAGATTTTCGGCTTACCCGGTATAAAGGTGGTTTGGCGCAGGTTTTTAATAAACAAAGTAAGGGATTGTGCGCCTTCGCCCCTAAATGTTTTCTAAGTTCTCCGGACTGCCGGATACCCGAATCCTCGGGTTTTAGTGCCGGTAAAAATCACCTAACGGGCTGTAAAAAATTATCGCTGCAGTCAACAGGCGGGGAAGCAGAATTGTGCTGAAGACGTTATCTTTAAGATGCCTGCAGGCACTGCTTACTTTGTGGGGAGTGCTGAGCCTGACTTTTTTTATGATGCACCTTGCGCCCGGTGATCCCGCCTCTCTGTTTGTGTCCCCGGAAATGCCCGCTGATGTGCTGCAGAACTTGCGGCAGCAAATGGGACTCAATCAGCCGCTGATGATGCAATACCTGCACTGGTTAAGGGAATTCAGCAGCGGTAATTTCGGATTTTCATTTTCCCATTCCCGTCCAGTTCTGCAAGTGCTTCGGCAGGCACTTCCCAACACACTGCAGCTAACCCTCACTGTTTTTATTTTACAGTTTTTTGCCGGGATTCTGCTGGGAATTGTGATTGACCTGTGGAGTGAGAGAAAGACAGGTGCAGTTCTTAACCAGTTTCTGCTGTTTATTTATTCCATTCCCGGTTTCTGGCTGGCTTTGCTTGCTATTATGGTTTTCTCATATGCACTGAATTGGCTGCCTTCCAGCCAGATGAGCGGCCTGGAAACAGCCAGCGGCTGGGGACGGGTTTGGGACCGCCTTCGCCATATTATTCTACCGGCTCTTGTATTAATTCTGCCATTTGCAGCCTTTACCGCACGCTTTGTTGCCGGACAGTTAAAGGAAGTGATGCGGCAGGATTACATCAGAACGGCATTTTCTATGGGGCTGAAAAAGAATCAAGTTATCGGAAAGTATGCTCTAAAAAATGCCCTGCTGCCGGTAATTACACTGACCGGTTTGCAGTTCCCCTTTTTGCTGGGCGGCGCGGTTATTACTGAATACATTTTTGGATGGCCGGGGATGGGCCGGTTGGCGGTTGAAGCGATTTATGCTCATGACTTCCCTTTAATTCTGGGAAGCACTTTTGTGGCTGCCGTTGCGGTCATACTCGGAAATCTTTTTTCTGATATTTTATATTCCATTGTTGATCCCCGCATTAATTCACCGGCGGCGGGTTTCTGATGGCAAATACCACCGTTGGTCTTGAATTGCAGAACAGGGGAATTCGGCGGATAAAAATTCTGGGGCAGCAAAAGCTGCTGATTTTTGCCGGAACTGTTCTGCTGCTGCTGACTTTTGGCTCTTTTTCTGCAAAAATGTGGTGGCCGGCAGATCCGGCGGCTCAGGGGGATTTGATCCTGGAGCGTTACCAGGCACCCTCATCGCTGCATCCGTTTGGTACTGACAAATTCGGCCGCGATATTTTGAGCAGAGTATTGAGCGGCGGGCGTGTTTCCCTGAGCATTGCACTGGGTGTAGTCGTGCTCTCTT
>JBAPTX010000528.1:0-2769 GCA_049282375.1 Calditrichia bacterium | reverse complement strand
GATCCGGCCTGGGAATGAATATCATTCAGAAAATCATAGAAGATCATAATGGTAAAATGGAAGTTTTCAGTCGAAGGGGAGTTGGCACCAGAATTGTAGTTAATTTTCCTGTAAATAACCGGTAATTTAATGATGAACACCTTTGCCCCCGTTATTCTAATTGTAGATGATGAACCAAGAATCAGATCCCTGCTGGGGGATATTCTGCAGAAGAAAGGATTCCGGACCTATCTGGCGGATGGTGCGGAAAGCGCACTTCGCGCTGTCCGGGAGCAGAAAATTCATGTGGCATTATTGGATCTAATGATGCCCGGAATGAATGGATTGCAGATGCTGGAAGTTTTCAAACGGGATTATCCGGCTTTACCGGTGGTGATTATGACGGCTTACGGTTCTGTATCGGTTGCAGTAGAAGCCATAAAAAAGGGCGGATATGATTTTATAGAAAAACCGCTGGATACTGAAAAATTGCTGGTCATACTGAAAAATGCTGTTGAAAAGACTCAACTCGTCCAGGAAAACGAAGAATTGCGTAAAAATATTCTGCAGCGCTATCAGATGGTGGGCAACAGTCCGGCCATGCGGGACATTTACCGCAAGATTGAACTGATTGCCCCGCGGGAATCCACGGTGCTAATTACCGGCGAAACCGGTACCGGCAAGGATCTGGTAGCACATTCCATTCACAATCTAAGCCCCCGCATCAGTAAACCGTTTGTGAAGATTAATTGTGCTGCCATTCCGACTGATCTGCTGGAAAGTGAGCTGTTCGGCCATAAGAAGGGCGCGTTTACCGGTGCGGTGCAGGATAAACCGGGCAAGTTTGAGCTGGCCGAGGGCGGTACCATTTTTCTGGATGAAATCGGTGAAACGCCTCCCCCGGTGCAAGCCAAATTGCTGCAGGTTCTGGAAGAAAAGAAGTTCTATTCAGTGGGGGACACTCGTGAACGTCAGGTGGATGTGCGGGTGGTGGCCTCCACCAACCGGAACCTGGAAGCCGAAGCCCATCAGCAGAAATTCCGTTTAGACCTGTTTTACCGCCTGAACTCCTTTCATTTGCACCTTCCGGCGTTGCGGGAAAGGGGGGAGGATATCCCGGATCTGGTGGATTACTATCTTCCGCGCATCTGCGATAATTTCAATATTGCGGTAAAAGGAATGGCCCCCGAAGCAAAGCTGGTCCTGATCAACTATTCCTGGCCGGGAAATGTGCGGGAACTGACCCATATTCTGGAACAGCTCATCATCTTTTCCGAAGGAAATGTTATTAACGGTTCCTTCGTGCAGGAGTGGCTGAGTAAAGGACCTGTTGATGAAACGTTTCAGGAGCAAATATCCGCCGGCCCTCTCCGGGAAGCGCGGGAGCATTTTGAGCGCGAACACATCCGTAAAGCGCTGGTGGCGCACAACTGGAATGTGGCCGATACCGCCACCTATCTCGGCATTGAACGAACTAATTTGTACCGCAAGATGAAGGGGCTGGGGATTGATGTGTTGCAGAATTGATACAGATTAGTTGTTTTTTGTTGCTGATTAACAACAAAATTCATCGGTTAATATGATTTTCTGGAATGTGTTTGCAATATAAATATTGGGTAATTAGATATAGTCTGCAAAATCGGGAGCACCCATCCCGCACTGAAATCGCTCTATTATCAAATGCTTAGTTGTGAACTTCTCGGCCTTCTAAGGAAAACTTTTGATTTTAATCTTACCTTGAGGGGATAAAAATTCCAAAAATTCCGGTTTAGCTTCTTCATACATCCCTTTAAAACTGATCAAAACAAAAAAAGCCAGCCTAATCGGCCGGCTTTTTAAGCTCCCAAGTTTGAAGCTGATTTATTTAATAAATATCATCTTCTTACTTTGATAAAATGATTCTCCTTTTATAAAGTAGTAATAAACTCCGCTCCTTACTGTTTGCCCGTTTGCATCTTTTCCATCCCAGTTCACTTTATGAATTCCCGGCGGTAGATGTCCTTCCATCAAGGTTATGACCTCTTGCCCCAGGGTATTGTAAATTTTAAGAAAGGCGTCTCCTTTATAATCATTGGGAAGCCGGAAAGAGATTTGTGTGGATGGATTAAACGGATTCGGATAATTTTGGAATAGCGTAAAATCAATGGGATCAATACCTGTGGTCTGTTCTATATGAACTGAGATTGGACCGAAATAAGTGAAATCTCCATTAAAATCCACCTGTTTTAGGCGATAGAACCATTCTCCATTGTTTAAATTTGAATCAATATAAGAATAATTATGGTGAATATTTGAATTCCCGGCACCCTGGATAAATGATAAAGTACTGTATTCGTTTTCGTTTGCTGATTTTCTTTCGACATAAAAGCCGTTGTTATTGATTTCCGATTCGGTTACCCAGATTATTTTAATATTATTATCCTGTATTACTTTGGCCCGGAAAGTGGAAATACTTACAGGCAGACTATTATCATTATAATCCGAAACAATGGTAAACTGCCCCTGAGTAAATGTCTGTGCACCGGATTGTCCGGTGATGATGATTTCTTTATCAACTTCCACAACTTGCGTGGCACTTTTTGGGATAAAAGACCAGACATCACCGGCTCCTGCAGAGACATCCCTGTAGGCAATCCTTAGTTGTTGCGGGTCCTGCACGCCGGACACTCCCGCATAACTGAAGGCAACTTTGGCATAATAGCTGGTTCCGCCAATTGATGTGATCAATTCCCAATATCTCGGTGCAACCACCGGAGAGGTGACTTCACCGTCCGGATCGGGATTGAAAGG
>JBAPTX010000527.1:0-6150 GCA_049282375.1 Calditrichia bacterium | reverse complement strand
GGCAAATACATTCTCAGCCCGGATAAAAAAAACTGAACCCTGTCTGCCGCATTGTATTCGCCGAACCGGTTATTTTCATAAGCAGGCTTTTACCCGAATGAAAAACTTTATCTTATTTTATTTCATTCCGTTCGCGATCTTTTCACTGATCTCCCGCACTTCTGCCATTCCGCAGGCGGAGGATGAAGCCGCAGATCTTTGGGCAGAATATGGAACCCCGGTTTACCATAATTATTCCGCACGGGATTATGGTGCCCATTTTCAGAACTGGGATATTATTCAGAACAGACAGGATCTGATCCTGGTGGCGAATAATGACGGATTGCTGGAATATGACGGCGTTTCCTGGCGGCGCTATGATTTCGATGGTCAACAGTTTCAATCTCTGCGTTCCCTTGCCATAAGCCCGAAAGGAGAAATCTACTGCGGTACCGGCAGCCGTTTTGGATATCTCACTTACAATGCCCTTGGCAGTTACCGCTTCAACGATCTGACCCGCCTGGTTAACAAGAAATACCATGATTTTAATGATGTCTGGTACACTCTTATCCTGGACAGCACCGTCTATTTTGTTACCCATCAATACATCTTTGCCTGGCAAAACAATAAAATTTCAGTTATCGGATTCGCTAACCCGGAAAATATTTTTCATACCGCCTTTAAGGTTCATAATAAAATATTTATCCGGCAATCCGGTGTCGGTCTGATGGAGATGCTGGGAAACGTTTTGCAGCCGATCCCCGGCGGCGGGATTTTCGCCGATAAGGCCGTTTACCTCATGGAGCCTTATGACGGCAACTCTATTTTAATCGGAACCGCCGGCTATGGATTTTATCTCTACAACAGCGAAGAAACAGTCCCGTTTGCCACCAGAACAGATGAGTTTCTGAACGCCAGTCACCTTTATTGCGGCACCCGCATAGATGATCAATATTATGCACTGGGAACCCGCCTTGGGGGAATGGCTATTATGGATCGCCGTGGAAACCTGCTGAAAATATTTGATACTGATCACGGGCTGCAGGATAATTCAGTATGGAAAATTTATCGCGATCGTGAGGGAAACCTTTGGCTGGCCCTGAACGACGGCATCAGTAAAATCGAACTGCCTTCCCGGGTTTCTTATTTTAATCGCGAAAACGGATTGGAAGGGACCGTAGAAAAGGTAATTCGTCATCAAAACCGATTATATGTGTCCACAAATCTGGGGGTATTCTACCTGGATAATGTTAATAATTCCCGCAGCGGGCATTTTCCGGTTTTCAAAGCAGTGGAGGGAATCAGTCAATATTCCTGGTTTTTGTATTCTGAGAACGACAGAGATTTGCTGGCGGGATGCAGTGGAGGGGTTTACCGGATTGAAAAGGACAGAGCCCTTCCTGTTGAAGGCCCTTCCGGAAGTATATTTGAAATTACGGCCTCCCGGTATCACCCGGATATCTTTTTTACCGCAGGAAGAAACGGCATCGGGCTGTTACGCAAAGCGGGCTATGAGTGGCGCTTTGAAGGCAACATTCCCCGGTTAAATGAGAAATTCTATCATGTGGTGGAAGAAGACGCCGAGAATTTGTGGCTGGAAACTGCGGGTAAAGGTTTGGTACACGTTCAGTTGCTTTCCGGCTCCGGCGTCCCGCTCAACAGGCAATCCGTTCAAATCAGTCGCTACGGCGAGCAACACGGACTGCCCGCCGAACGGATATACCCCATTATTATCGGAAATCAGCTCCTTTTCTCCACACCGCAGGGGATGTTCAGGTTTAACAAAAAAGAAAGATCTTTCCAACCGGCTGTCCGGTTTTCAAAACCGGGCATCTGGGGTTTTCTTGGAATTGAAGATGACCGCAGCCGGCTTTGGATATCCCGCTATGAACATTACGGAGAGGATGAAAAGGTTCTGGTGGGTACCGCCGGCAGCAACGGGATATACCAGTGGGATCGCCGCGCTCTGCAGGACTTGCCCGGTATCAGGCATGTCAATTCCATTTACCCTGAGAATAAATTTGTTAGCTGGATCGGCACTTCCGAAGGATTATTCCGGTATGATAACCGCATTTCCAAAGCTCGTTCAAAGGTGTTGAAAACTTTAGTCCGCCGGGTCATTATCAATCCCGATTCTATCATTTTCAACGGCTTTGTACAGTCTGCAGTACCGGATCTGGACTTCAGCTATAATAATCTGCGCTTCGAATATGCCCTTGCCAGCTTCAACCGGGAAAATAAAAATCAGTATCAGACATTTCTGGAGGGGTTTGATAAAAAATGGACCGACTGGAGCAGCGAATCACGCCGTGACTTTACCAACCTTCCGCAGGGCGATTATGCATTCCGCGTAAAGGGAAAAAATATTTATAACCGGCAGGGGACGGAAGCAGCATTTCGTTTTAAAATTCTGCCGCCCTGGTACAGATCCGTCTGGGCTTACCTGCTTTACGGGGGCCTGATATTGCTGGGCATTGTGACTGCAGACCGCTATCAGCGGCGGCGGGTTATCCGGCGCGAACTGGCAAAAGCACGGCTTCGCGAAGCAAAAATTATCCGCGAGAAGAACAGTGAACTGGAAAAAACACTGAATTCCCTGAATTCCACCAAAGTGCAGCTTGAACGCTCGGAGTCGCGTTTCCGATCGGTAGTACAGACTGCAAATGATGCCATTATCAGCTCGGATAAAGAAGGAAATATCATTTTCTGGAATGAATATGCCGAACGTTTGTTCGGTTATGACCGTTCAGAAGCAATCGGAAAACCATTAACCCTGATAATGCCGGAAAAACACCGGCAGGCGCATACGGAGGGGCTGAAGCGTTTTCTAAGCACCGGCGAAACACGCCTGATGGGTAAAGTTGCCGAACTGGAAGGGCTGCGCAAAGACGGCAGTGAATTCCCCATCGAATTAACCATCGCCGAATGGACCACTGATGAAGGAGAATTCGTAACGGGCATTATCCGGGACATTTCCCAACGCCGGGAAGAACAGGAAGCCAAAGAAAAAGCCCATTTACTGCTGGAAGCGGAACACAAGCACAAATCTGCGGAACTGGAAAAAGCACGGCGGCTGCAGCATGCTATGCTGCCTAAACGGTTGCCGCAAACCAAAAGCCTGGAAATTGCCGCATTTATGAAAACAGCTATTGAAATCGGCGGGGATTATTATGATTTCCACCAGAGCGGAAACGGTGAGTTAACGGTCATTATCGGAGATGCAACCGGCCACGGTCTGGAGGCGGGAATGATGGTTGCCGCAACAAAAAGCCTGCTTTCTTCCCTGATCTGGGAGGAAGATCTTGTGCAGATTTTTCAAAGGGCAAACCGGGTTTTCAAAAATTTAAACCTGAGGAATCTGTATATGTCACTGCAGGCACTGCGGTTTAATAATTATGAAATAGAAGTGTGCACGGCAGGAATGCCGCCGGTATTAGTTTACCGGCAGGACGGCAGGAAAGTTGAAGAAATATTAATCAAGAAGATGCCGCTGGGAAGTTTCCCCGATATTCAATATCAAACTAAAAAATGCCGGGTAAATCCCGGTGATACCATTTTGCTGATGAGTGATGGTTTCCCGGAGCAATTTAACACAAATAATGAAATTATCGGATTTGAAAAAACGCAACGGATTTTTAAGGAAACAGCTCACCTCTCCCCTTCGGCAATTATCAAAAAGCTGGAAGACACCGCCCGGGAGTGGGGAAATGGGTGTGCTCAGAATGATGATATGACATTCGTGGTATTAAAGGTAAAGTAGCTCAGCACTCAGATCAGGTCCCTTTCAGCACCAGCCGCTCAAAATCCTCAGCAGTTTCATCCCAGGATTTAAAATCAGAACTTAACCTTAAAGCGCTTTGCCCCAAATTCCTGCGCAATGGACGGTCACTTAACAACCGGCGCAAACGGTCTTCCCATTTTTCCGCATTTCCCGGCGGCAGTAAAAAATCCGACGTTTTATCAGCAAATAATTCCGGCAGTCCCCCCACTGCATTGGCCAGCACCGGCAGGCCCTGCAACATCGCTTCCATGGCGACCATGCTGCAGGTTTCGAATTGTGAGGGCAGTACGAACACCTGCGATTCCTGATAGACTGCAGGCAACTGTTCCTGGGGCAGTTTTCCGGTAATTTCTATTCTGCCGGTCATTGGCGAAGCCTTCACCCGCCGGCAAAACTGTTGATAATATTCAGGCGCCAGGTCTGTTTCCCCGACAATTTTCCACCGCCAGGGCAGATCACTGATATTTTCCAGAATATCTAAAAATTCAATCAGGCCCTTGCCGGGAAAAATACTGGATACAGTCAGCAGTTGCGGCGGCCCGGATTCGCTAAAGGTATTTCCGGCCTGAAAAAAAAGGGGGGATAAGCCGGGTTTTACAACCCTGAGCTGTTCTTTTGATATTCCGGCATCCTGTAATCCTTTGCAGGTAAAGCGGCTGGTACAGACCAAACGGTTAAAGAGGGAGAGCGCTTTCTTTTCCCGGGCTGCTTTTACAGAGCGGCTGAAGGCAGGGTCCAGCAGATGCAAATAATGAACAAGTAAAATCCTGGGAGCGCCATCCGGTAATCCGGCCAGAACTCCGGCAAGTTTTTTATCCGTCAGCAGCAGACTGTCCACCAGTACGGCATGGCAGGTCCAATCCGTTTGCGCCGGCGGATCAGAATCCCATATTGTTACATGAATTTGATGGCGGTTTTTTATGGTGTCAATTATTTCGCGGTTGTAGATATTTCCGCCGGTAAAGCAGGAATGGATTTGCGGCAATAAAAAAAGGAGATTCATCAGTAAAACGGCTACCCTTTAATTTCCATGCGGAAAGCCGCCCAGGCTTCCCGGTTCTCCCACAATTTTACGGTAACTGCCGCAAGGCCCCTGTTCTGCAAATTCTGCAGAAACCTTTCACAGATGATACGGGAAAAATGCTCCACGCTGGGATTTAAACCGGAAAATTCGGGAAGGTCGTTTAATAACTGATCCTGAAAATAGTTTACCTGCTGATCGAGATTTTTCTCAATATCGACAATATCCGTGAGATAGCCATGCCTGTCCAGTTGTTCTCCCTCCAGCCGGATTTCCACCCGGAAACTGTGGGAATGGGGCCGGTTTTCCTTTCCCCAGTCTCCACCGAATAAAAAATGTTGGGCAACAAAATCTCTGTTAACAGCAACACTGTACATATCGTCTCCTGTTATTCATCTGCATATTTAAATACCACCTGCAGAGCCTCCTGCGGAGCATCCTTCAGCAGGCGGTAAGCCCGGGGAGCCTCCTCAAAATTAAATTCATGCGATATGAGCCTTTCCGGCTGAATTTCCCCGAGAAGCTGCAGGGCCATTCCCAGGCGGCGCTGCTTGTTCCAGCGTCCCCGCAGCGCCGGGGCAATGGTGCTGACCTGACTGCTGATGAGTTTCAGGCGGCGCCGGTGAAAAGGGCCGCCTAATTCCAGAGATGCCGGTTTGCTGCCGTACCAGGAACCCACAACGATCCGTCCGTCATAAGCAGCCGCCTGGATGGCATCATTCAAAGCAGCAGGATTTCCGCTTAATTCAAAAATTAAATCGAATCCGCTGTGTTCCTTTACTGTTTCCAGATGTTCTGAAGCCTGCAGGGTGCCCATTGTTTTTGCAATTTCACGCCGTTTTTGATGCAGGTCCACCGCCAGCAGTTGATTTAAAGGAAAGCGGGAGAGTAAAGCAGTTGTCAGTATCCCCACAATACCGAGGCCGGTCACGGCAACCCGTTCTCCCAGGAGGGGTGCGCCATCCAGCAGCAGATTTACTGCTGTTTCCATATTGGCCAGAAAAACCGCTTCACGAGGTTCTATCTCTTCCGGCAATATAATCAAATTCTGCAGAGAGGCAATAAAATGGGACTGGTGGGGATGAAAAGCAAAAATGCGTTTACCGGCTAATTGAGGATCGAGGCCTTTTGCGGCAGCAGTAATCTCACCTGCTACGGCATAACCATATTTTAAGGGATATTCAATTTTGCCGGAGAGGGAAGAAATGGATTCATCCACCGCCATATTCTCCGGCGCCTGGCCGCAATAAAACAGCAGTTCCGTTCCGGCGCTGACTGCAGAATAGAGACTGCGCACCAGCACTTCGCCGGATTTCAGCGGAGGCAGTGGTTCCCTCCGCAACTGTACTTCTTCTTTACCGGAAAAATA
>JBAPTX010000526.1:0-1799 GCA_049282375.1 Calditrichia bacterium | reverse complement strand
CTGCTATATTTTGAACATGGAAATAAACAATTTCGGTATACATGATAAAGTCGAGGTGGATGGGCGTGAATTACATATCCACACCGGAACTTTGATTCAAAAGAAAAAAATAGTCACTGAAGTTTTTGAAAAAGGTGCATTTCTCACCTCCCGCGAACATACGTTTGATTTGCGCGGGGAAAGCCGGCCGGTTAATTACGAATTTCTGAATATGGTTATCCAGGAATTCCATAACTCGGTGATTGACGAAATTGAAGTATTGTATCGGATTAATGAAAAATTAAACCAGTTTAAACATCCGCTATCTCATTTCCAACTGGGAACACTTTTTCTGAAGCGCAGCCTTTTTAAAGAAGCTACCCGGCAGTACAGGAAAGCAGTATCTCTTGACCCCGGGTTCATCCGAGCCCATATCGGATTGGGCGTTTCTTATTTAAAGTCACTCCGGCATGAAAAAGCGCTTGCCTGTTTTAAACAGGCAATTAAACTGGGGGATAATTATCCGGATCTGCTAAATTATGCCGGGCTTGCCTGTCTTTTCCTGAACCGGTTTGAGAAAGCCACTGCTTATTTTAAGAAAGCAATCGAAATAAATCCTGATTTCAGCGAATGTCAGTTCAATTTAGGTGTCGCTCTATATAAATCTGCTCTGAAAAGTGCCAAAAACCCGAAGGTAGTTGCGGTTCCCGCAAGAGTGATTCTTTATCTGAAACACGCCAGGAACCTGGGGAGGTACCAGGAAGCTCACTGGCAATCTCATATCGATAATTTGCTGGATGCGCTGAATATGAAAGATCATCAGCAAACTGTTAAAATGCTCGAAGAATTCCAGCTTCGCCTAATTGACTTTTCAAGTGCCAAGGATAAAATATATGAATTTTTCCTCCGGTTTCTATTCGGCGGAAATGAACTGACACCCGAAACCATCAAAACCTATGAGCGCTTTTTCAGGGGGAATAACGGTACTCTGAAAGGGTATCCCGATTACTGGAACAATCTTGGTATTTTTAACCTGATTAATAGCCGCAGTCTGTTTTTAAGAGCACTTTCAGAATTTGAAAAAGCGCTGGAGTTCGCTCCCAATTTTAAAGAAGCCCGTAAAAACAGGGATTTAATTAAAAGCAATGAAAATGGATTTCTGATACTGTTACGGGCAATCCTAAAGTAGTCCGCTCTTCTTACCCGCTTCATTATTTTTGGCCTGGTATTGTATACCGGCAATTTATTATCATCTTTCAATTGGATAAATTATATTTTCTTCTAAGAAACCATAAAACTCCTCTCAATATTTCGCCTAAACTTCTTTCCAGGAAACTGCAGTATTGACGCATATCTCTGTCAATATTTCTTTTCAGCTCAAAATGGAAAAATTACAGACATCAGCGTAATTCTATGTTAATCAGCAATATAGCAGCATAACAGTATTGTGGCATATTAAATGCATAGATATGGGTGGGTTTTAGAATAATATTTAATAATGATAACAAATATACTTATGTGGAGAATTTGAGTTATGAACCTTGAAAAATTTACCATAAAGGCGCAGGAAGCATTGACCAGTGCTCAGCAAGCAGCAATGGAGCACGGACACCAGCAAATGGAGCCACAGCATGTTTTGCAGGCAATACTTTCTGATAAGGAAGGCGTTATTAACACACTTCTGAAAAAAATGGGAGTTGAGCCCCAGGAGGTCAACCGCCGTCTGGAACAAAGCATCGCTAAACTACCGAAAGTATCCGGCGGCACAGGGCCGATTTATGCCTCGCCACAGTTGAAGGAGATGTTAAATTCAGCCGCCC
>JBAPTX010000525.1:0-1550 GCA_049282375.1 Calditrichia bacterium | reverse complement strand
TCCCTTAATGCCAGAAATAATACTTGCTGTTGTATTGAAACTATCGGCTAAAAATGCTCGGAAATTAGTTTTTAAAAAGAAACTTCAGTCTTAGTCTGGCCGTAATGTTTCCTGATGTTTTTGCTGAAACTATTGAGCAGGAAGGATAAGAGAATAGTTTTACAAATATTTAGTTGTCAAGACTTTCGATCATTAATCTACTCTTCAGCTTTAGAATTTTGAACAACAGACATTCACACAGAAACAGGAGCCCGCATGCTAACTCATTACCCCCGTCGCTTTATCAGATCTTTTTTTGTAACCGGAATAATGTTATGCCTGATTTTCAGTAGTTCCCTGGTTGCTCAAAATCCTTCGGGAGAAATTACAGATCAATCAGCCCCTTTAATTAGCAGGTGGCTGATTTTGGGTCCCATCCCTTTATTACAGTCTTCGGAAATTGCGCCGCCAGCAGACAGTCTTCTGACAGTGTTTAAAACACAACTCCCTGATCCCGCAAATCTGAAGCCGGTTTCCCCCCTCCAGAATACAACCATCCAGGGATCTGTTTACACCTGGCAGGAAATTGTTGCTTCGGATAAACCGGTACAGCTTACCAGGATTTTAGGCGATCATGCATACTCGGCTGCTTACGCATATTCCGAAATTTCTCTTTCAGCCCCCCGGAAAATACTTTTTGGTTTCGGCAGTGATGATGCTATGGAAGTATGGTTGAACGGACAACTGATTCACGCCAGTTATGAACCGCGCATGCTGAAACAGAATAATGACTTGATCCCGCTCAAGTTAAAAAAGGGAAAAAATTCCATTACCTTAAAAATTTTGAATTTTGAAGCGGACTGGGGGTTTGCCGCACAACCGGTGGGCCCGGAAGTGATGCCGGATCTGATGCAAACAGCCGCCGCCCGCGGAAATCTTGATCAGTTAAAATTGCTGCTGAATAACGGCGCTGCCGTAAATATAGTGAATAAAACAGGTTTAACGGCCTACCAGACCGCCTTGATCAGCGGGCGTAAAGAAGCAGCGGATTTCCTGGCTTCAAATGGCGCAAATGTGAACCGGCCGTTACCGGAGACAACAGAATTGATCCGTTCCATGCTGCGCAGCCGGATAAAACCGGATGGTCCGGGTGCAGAGGTGCTGGTGGGACGAAACGGAAAAATCCTTTTTAATGAAGCTTATGGACTGGGTGTTATTTCCTGGGATGACTCGGTAACCACTCAAACCCGCTTTCGCATTGGGTCAATTACAAAGCAGTTTACCGCCGCTGCTATTTTACATTTAATGGAAGAAGGGAAACTGCAACTGGATGATCCCCTCTCAAAATATATTCCGGATTTCCCTGGCGGTGAAAAAGTAACCATTCATCATCTCCTTACCCATATTTCCGGAATTCACAGCTATACCAGTCAGCCGGATTTTGTTCGCAGGGTATCCGGCGATATTACCACTGCAGAACTGATTGACAGTATTAAAACTTACCCCTATGATTTTGAACCGGGTGAAGGCTGGGCATACAATAATTCCGCCTATTTCATTCTGGGATACCT
>JBAPTX010000524.1:0-4950 GCA_049282375.1 Calditrichia bacterium | reverse complement strand
CCCAGATGCATTTCATTTAAATCGTAAATATTGGTAAGCCTGCTATGCTCCAGCAGATATCTTTTAAAAAAGTGGATGTCGTGAATTAAGGCAGGGTTGTAAACGCTGGGATAGTAGTACTGATTTTTGGTGAACTTATCAAATACATTTTCCACCTGCTCTACCGGTTGTTTCCAATTCTCATTCTCTGAAGTTTCCAACCATTCATTCTCATCCTGCTGCCAGCCGTCTTCCGGCGGTGTTTCGGACTCCCTGTCCAATAGATCTTCAAAATGGTTCATCGCAAATTCAAGCGGTTTCTTGAGTAAAGTCTGGCCTTCAAGTTTAATAAAAGCGATCATTACTTCCTCAAAAAATTCTGCGAGATCCAGCAGTTCAAGATTATCTTCTTCTATATTGACATGAAAATCATCATTGTAGAAACTCAGCAATGTATCGAGAATTACATTGTTGAGCAGATCAATTCGCAGACACTGTTCTTTATTCAAACTGCCGTCTGCAAAGGACCGCAGTATGGATATCTTGCGCTTAATTTCTTCGGATAACCGCTGATTTTCCGGCGCCACTGTATTTTTCAGATCAGTCGGGCAATTCAGCGGGCAGGAACCAAAACAGTTTTCCTCCAGAAAATATTGAAATGTATCGCCAATGTTAAAACAAACGGTGCCGATATTATCGAAATCCAGAAACAATTGCGAAGTTTGTTTTTCCGGGGTGAAAAAACGTTTTTCTAACTGATTCCCCAAATGGTTGATCATCAGATATATAAAATAATCCAAATTATTCAATTCATATAATTCTTTGTCCCAGCTCTCTATGAACTCTCTTGCCGAGATAAAATTTTTTTGAAACCGTTCCGACAAAAATACATCCTCCAGTTATTTCCGCAGAAAATGTAATACAGTCCCGCCAGTTTAGTCAACTGAAAACTCCCGGACCCTGCTAAAAAATTCTTCCTTTACTATCGGGCAATTCTTTTCAACATATTAGTTGTCATGCCAGCTAAATCATATTCCGGTTGCCAATTCCAGTCTTCCACGGCCATATGATCGTCCAGAGAAGCCGGCCATGACTGGGCAATTTGCTGCCTGAAATCCGGTTGATAACTGACCGAAAATTTGGGGTAATGTGTCTGGATAGACTGCACAATATCATTTGGCGATAAGCTCATTGCATGAACATTATAAACCTGCCGGCTGAGTTTTTTACCGTCCGCTTCCGCCAAATCGACAATTGCCCGTACTGCATCCGGCATATACATAAAAGGCAGGTAAGTTTTCTCCTCGATATAACAGCGGTATGGTTCACCTTTTACAGCTTTTAAATAAAGGTCAACGGCATAATCGGTAGTACCCCCGCCCGGTAGAGTTTCGCTGCTCACAATGCCCGGATATCGCAGAGACCGTCCGTCCACTCCATGCTTCACACAGTAATACTGCATCAGCTTTTCGCCGGCAACTTTCGTGACGCCGTACATGGTAGTGGGGTTCAATACTGTTTCATCGGGAGTTCTTTCTTTGGGTGCGTCGGGTCCGAACACTGCTATGGAACTGGGAACCATAACCTGCTGCAGCCTATGCGTACGGGCTGCTTCCAAAACATTCATTAAACCGGTTAAATTTACCTGGTAGGCGGCCAGCGGATTTTGCTCTCCCACTGCGGATAGAATAGCTGCCATGTGAAAAATTGTGTCGATTTGCTGTTCCACCAGCAGCCGGTTTAATTCGCTGCTGTTCAACACATCCAGATAATAAAATGGAAACTTGTTTAAAAGGTTTGCCGGTGCTTTTTTTATATCAGTCAGAATAATATTTTCGCAGCCGTATCGGTTTCCCAGATAGACTGCCAGTTCACTTCCGATCTGCCCGCATGCGCCGGTAACTAAAATTCTCTTCATCGCTGCCTCTTTGGTTAAAATAGCACCCTCTGTTTTCAGGCCGAAGAATACATCTCAACATTCCTTTTTTCAACTGCTTTATAAAATATAAACCCCTTGTATTACCCTCTAAATTAAGAAGATAGAAATATATTATAAAATAAAGAATTCTGAGCAAGCTACCGATAGACTTTTATATAGAAAAAGACAGCCGCGCCGGCTGGGTTATTTTAAATTGAGAAGAATTTGCATTAATTTTGTTTTCGTTATAATTTAAAAAATAGAGAATTAAAAAGGAGTTGTGATGAGGTTGCCTGTTTTTCAGGATCGAATGAAACTGCATCCGGATTGGTTCCGCACCCCTTACTGCAGCCGGCGTTATTTTAAAAACTGGCTGGTTAACCGTAAAAATCAAAATAGCCCGATGCGCCCGGGTGCCATGCCGCCGGGTGAAGTGAAAAAGGAAATAAAAAAATTAGGCGTGGGTCAGCAGGCGGAAATTCTGCGCATCGGTTATGACGGGAACCTGGATGATATCCCTATTCTAATAGAAGTTCTTGATATCACCAAGGAAGGCTTTAGCGGTAAGATTGTCAATCTTGAACGGCAAATCCTGGAAAGCTCATCGGAAAAACTGGTTTACGCAAAAAAAGGCGGCGGTATCATTTATTTCAATTATGATGAAGGGGATATCCACAAAATTTCTGCGCCGAAAGATGAAGAATTGCTTAAAAAAGAGCGCAATCCTGAAGCACTGAAACAGATCCTTTCCGCACTGGAAAAAGATGACCACGTCATTGTCGCCTATTTTGATAAGAAGCACCGGGCGACGGTTAATACGGAGGGCACTATACTCGATAAAAGTGATGAAGCCAATGAGTTTACTCTTCAAATTGAAAAAGTAAACCGCATTGAGCTGGAAAATAAAATTGCCAAAAATTTTAATATCATTAATGATCTGGTAATTGCCATCGAAATCGTGTAACCCGTTTTAGCACATCAATTTCCTCCCCCGGTTGATTCGGGCTGGTGCCGGTGCTAAATTCCTGCCCAAAAATGATCCCTTTTGAAATAACCTTTCATGATAAAACAAGCTCAGCCCGCTGCGGCTTTTTTACAACCGACCACGGCAAAGTGGAAACTCCCATTTTCATGCCGGTGGGCACCATAGGAACTGTTAAAACTTTAACTCCGGCGGATCTGAAAGAAAATCATGCACAAATAATTTTGGGGAATACTTACCACCTTTATCTAAAACCGGGGTTGGATATCCTGCAGATGCATGGGGGCCTGCACGGCTTTAATCAGTGGAAAGGTCCGATTCTGACCGACAGCGGCGGCTTTCAGGTTTACAGTCTGGACGATCTGAAAAAGATCAGCGAAGGGGGGGTAAGTTTCCGGTCCCATTGGGTCGGTTCCTCTCATTTTTTCAGCCCTGAAAAGGTGGTGGATATTCAGCGCAGTATCGGTTCGGATATTATGATGGTGCTGGATCAGTGCATTGCCAATCCTTCCGAAAAGGATAATGCAGAAAAAGCCCACAAACTGACCCTTCGCTGGGCGGAACGTTCCCGCCGCCATTTTTTGAATACCTCGCCTCATTACAATCATCAGCAGTATCAGTTTGGAATAGTGCAGGGAGGGATTTATGAGGAACTGCGCCGGGCAAGTGTAAAAGGATTGCTGGCGATTCGTTTTGACGGCTATGCGATTGGCGGGTTGGCGGTGGGCGAATCCGCTGAGCTGCGAAATGAAATTACAGAACTATGTACTGAATTATTGCCGGCGGATCAGCCCCGCTATTTAATGGGTGTGGGCACGCCCACGGACATGCTGGAGGCCATAGAGAGGGGAGTTGACATGTTCGATTGCGTAATGCCGACCCGAAATGCCCGCAACGGGACGGTGTTTACCAGCCGAGGAAAACTGGTTATTCGCAACGGACGCTACAAGGCGGATCTGCAGCCTCTGGATAGTGCTTGCAGTTGCTATACCTGCCGTAATTTTTCGCGATCTTATATTCGCCATTTATTCAATGTTAATGAAGTTTCCGGGCTGCGGCTGGCAACCATTCATAATATTTACTACTACCTGGATTTAATGAAAAAAGCGCGCGCTGCCATTGCCGCCGCCAATTTCAGCAATTGGAAAAAATCAGTCCTGGAACAGTTTGAATGATTACTCGGGTATTTTCAAAACAACTTTGCCGAAATCAACGCTTATCCTATATTTGCTCGTCTGAAAATAAAGAATAAAAATTTTAGAGGAGATCTGAAGTGGTGGAAAACTTATATGCAATGGCAGGAGGAAGCGGCGGGCAGGGCGGCGGTTTGCTCGGCTTTCTTCCCTTCCTGATCATTATTGTAATCATGTATCTTTTAATTTTGCGCCCGCAGGCAAAAAAGCAGAAAGAACATCAGAAAATGCTGCAGGCGGTAAAAAAAGGCGATGAAGTGGTAACTTCCGGCGGTATTTACGGCAAAGTTGTCGGATTAAAGAATGAAGATAAAATCCTTGTTGTAAAAGTTGACGATAATGTGAAACTGGATGTGGACCGCGCTTCCATTTCCCGAATCGTGCGTGTATCCTGAGGAAACAAAATCTTTTGCGGAAAGTATTGAAAGTACAAATTTCAAGTTTTCCCAAAGGAAGGTTTAGAAATGGCAGTTTTACCGATTATTACCCTGGGGCATCCTTCACTGCGTAAAAAAGCAGAAAAGGTAGTCCGCTTCGATGCTGAATTGAAAGATCTGGTGGACAATATGATTGTTACCATGCAGGTGAATGAAGGCATCGGATTGGCGGCGACTCAATTGAACATCATGAAGCAGATATTTGTAATTGACCGTTCTTTACTCGATGAAGAATTACAACCTCAGGCATATATCAACCCGGAAATCCTGGAAGCGGACGGGGATGACCGCCATGAAGAAGGGTGCCTAAGTATTCCCGGAATACGCGCGGATGTGGACCGCCCCTTTACCATAAAAGTGCGCTATCAGGATTTGAAAGGCAACACCACTGAAGAATCGATTGAAGGATTGTATGCCCGCGTTTTTCAGCATGAAAATGAT
>JBAPTX010000523.1:0-2759 GCA_049282375.1 Calditrichia bacterium | reverse complement strand
ATTTATACCATGCGTATCATCCTCTGGCGGGATTTTTATTCGGATGGTCGGCCTTTGTGGTAACCTACACCGGTTCCATCGCCACCATTGCGGTGGGATTCGGCCATTATTTTGTGACCCTGCTGCCTTCTTCAATTAACCATTTGCAGTTTATTTTACCCCTGTTCAAGATTGAGGTGAACACCGTAAAGCTTACCGCTGCGGCAGTCACTATTCTTTTTACCTGGCTGAATGTCCGTGGGGTAAGAACCGGCGCCCGCTGGCAGAGCTTTTTTACCTTTTTTGGCGTTCTCGTCCTGCTTCTTTTTATTCTCGCTGCCTTCGGATTTGGAGAGGGCAACTGGGGGAATTTTAATCCTGTTTTCCCGGAATCGCTAAACAGTGCACTGCTGAGGGGAATGGGTGTGGCGTTAATCGGAGTTTATTTTACCTATTCCGGCTGGACGGTGATCCCCTATCTTGCCGGTGAAGTACGGGATGCACAAAAAAGCATTCCCAGAGCCATCATATTCGGCGTTCTGACAGTGCTGCTGCTCTATCTGCTGATCAATACAGTGTATGTTTATGCGCTTCCGCTGCCCGAAATGGAAGGGGTTGTGGACATCGGACACCGTTCGCTCACGGTCCTTTTAGGGGAAAAGTGGTCTATCCTGGTCACCCTGATGGTACTTCTTGCTGTGCTGAGCAGTTTAAATGCCACCGTAATGTCCGGAGCGCGGATCTATTTTGCAATGAGCCGAAAGGGGCGGTTTTTCAGAATGGCCGGAGTTCTGCATCATCGTTACCGGACGCCTGCCAATGCGTTATGGCTGCAGTTGTTCTGGAGCATTCTGCTGATTGTGAGCGGGACGTTTAATCAATTACTCACCTATACTGTGTTTGTGATGTTGTGTTTTGCCATTTTATCCGGCATCAGTCTGTTTTTTTTGCGCCGCAAAGGGGAGAACCTGCCGGTATATCGTGCCTGGGGGTATCCGGTAACGCCGGCACTGTTTATTACCATTCTTTTCTGGATCCTTTTAAATACTTTGCGTCAGTATCCGGTGCAGGCGCTGTTTGGTCTGGGGGTGGTACTGGCAGGAATTCCCTTTTATTACTATTTCAGTTGGCGGAATCAGGCGTCCGGCGCCGGCAAATAAAAAACCCCGGCCGTTCTGACCGGGGTTATACCTGTACTGAGATGATGCTTACTGGGGTTTGGTTACATCGCCGGCCTGATACTTACCGTTCTTACCCAGGCGCAATTCATACTGGACTTTCTGACCTTCCTTCAGGGTTTTAAACCCCTCTTCCTGGATCGCCGAGTAATGAACAAATACATCATCCCCACCTTCGTCCGGAACAATGAAGCCCCATCCTTTGCTTTCATTGAACCATTTCACTGTACCCGTGGGCATAAAGCGCAAATCCTCCGATAAAAACTTAGTAATTCATCCTCTCCATCAATTACACCAGCGGATTTTTCTTAATTAATTAGGATGGAGAGAAAATATCCGCAAGTTGTTTTGAATATAGGTTTAACCCCTTGTTATGTCAAGCTTAAATTAGCCGTTGCGGATGAATTTTTTATTGGATTTTCTGCGACTCTTGCAGTGGCCGGTATTTTCGAAGATTTAAATCAATATCATTCCACTTAACCGGCTTTTTAATCAGACATAAGTATCATTTTTAAAGGATCATTTTTAACCGGATTTTTATCCCGGACAGCGACTTTATTTTTATTTGAAATTCCAGCCGGTTCATCTTATTTTGTGCTTCTGTTTTTTAAGTGCATTTGCAACAGCAGTCTTTAAATTCCGTAATCACCAATCGCCCCTGCTGTTCATTCACGATTTTATTTTGAAATCTGTTGATGGAGCCTGCAGGATTCAGTTTTCCACACGACAGTCTGATGCCGGAAATGGCCCCGGCTTTAAAAGGAGCAGTTTAAAAGGAGAGTGCATGCACGCCATCCGGTTAGAGGAAGTATCTAAATCTTATGATGATTTTAAAGCGGTGGACAGTCTCAGTTTGAGCATCCCGGAAGGCAAGATGTTTGGTCTTCTGGGACCCAACGGAGCCGGTAAGACCACCACCATGCGCATGATTATGAACATTATTGCCCCTGACAGCGGCACAATAACCATTCTGGGCAAGCCGTTTGAAGAGGAGGTAAAAAATTATATCGGGTATTTGCCGGAGGAGCGCGGACTATATCCAAAAATGAAACTGCTGGCCCACTTGCAGTTCCTGGGGGAAATGAAGGGTCTTTCCGGCAGCGAAGCCAGGGAACTGGCCGCCCGCTGGCTGGAGCGGTTTGATCTGTCTGAATGGGCCAACCGGAAAGTGCAGGACCTCAGCAAAGGAATGCAGCAGAAAGTGCAGTTTATCGGAACCATTATGCATCATCCCAAAATCCTGATCGTGGACGAACCTTTTTCCGGGCTGGATCCCATAAATACCCGGTTTTTAAAAGATATTCTGCTGGAGATGAAAGAAAAGGGGACTACCATTATTCTGTCCACTCATTTAATGGATCAGGCCGAAAAATTATGTGATGAGATCTGCCTGATTAACAGGGGGAAAGTGGTGCTCAGCGGCGCCATCGATCAGGTAAAACAAGAATACAGCCATAATGCCGTGATTCTGGAATTCACCGGAGACAGCAGTTTTATCAATACACTTCCCTACGTGGAAAAAATGGAATCTTTCGGCCGCTACATGGAAATCCGTCTTTCCGATGAAGCCACGCCGCAGCTTTTACTTAAGGAAATCGGGCG
>JBAPTX010000522.1:0-3867 GCA_049282375.1 Calditrichia bacterium | reverse complement strand
TTGCCACCCAGTATCTGGGCCTGGAAATCTCGTTCTGGAATTTCAAAGATGTTCTGCAAAAATTGTATTATAAAGAAAAAATTGAAACCGGAGTTTTAATGCAGTTGCAGCGGCGGGCGCAAATGAGTGAAATGCCGGAAACTGAGCGAAAGCTGCTGCTCTCCCACACCGAGACTCTGTTAAGCCATGTAAAACCGGGCCGGCAATTGGTTCAGGGATTCTTTCAGGAATTAAGCAGTGTGTTAAAATCAATGGTTGCGGAAACCGGTGAGACCGGGTATGCGGTAAAAAAACGCTACCGCGGGGAAGACAGGCTTGATGAAGCTCTGGGGTCTTATTACCAGGAACTTTCCCAATTCCTGCACGTGCTTCTGGGAGAATTGCATCACCTGCTGGAATTTCTGAAAGAATTGCCGGACGATTCCTTCCGGCATCAGAAGCAGGTAAATCAGGAACTGGCTGCCCAGTTCGAAAATGTTACCGCCCTGAGGGACAGCCTTCATTATTTATTAAGCGCAGAAGATGACGATTGGGTGTACTGGTTTGAAATATCCACCCGAGGCGGGAATGATGACAGCAGGCTTTACGGGGCACCGCTAAATATCGGTGATCTGTTGCAGCAGAAATTGTATAAAAAACTCAGGTCTGCACTGTTCACTTCGGCAACACTGACGGTGGGAAATAAATTTAATTATTTTCTGGACCGGGTGGGGCTGCATGGTATTGAACAGGAGCGTTTAAACACCCTGAATCTTGCCTCCCCCTTTCATTATGAAGAACAGGTTCTGCTGGCAGTACCCACCTTTTTGCCGGAACCGCGGGATCCCCGCTACCGCACTGCAGTGCAGGAATTTGTGCAGCAACTTCTCTTTGAACAGCGGCGGGGCGTTTTGATTTTGTTTACCTCTTACGGCATGTTAAATGATCTATATGGTTCTCTAAAACTGGTTTGTCAGGCGGAGCAGATTCCGCTGTTTGCCCAGGGGAAAAGCGGAAGTCGTCATGCTATTATCAACCAGTTTAAACAGATTCCCCATTCCGTTTTACTGGGGACCGACAGTTTCTGGGAAGGAATAGATGTGCCCGGAAAATCGCTGGAAATTCTGCTGATCACCAAATTGCCCTTTGATGTGCCCTCCGAACCGGTGATTCAGGCAAAAGCGGAACAAATCCAGAAGCGGGGCGGAAATCCGTTTATTGAATACACTATTCCGGAAGCCGTTATCCGTTTCCGGCAGGGCTTCGGCCGCTTGATCCGCAGCCGGGCAGATTATGGGGCGGTAATCGTTCTGGATAACCGTCTGACCCGTAAAATGTACGGCCGTATTTTTCTGCAGTCGCTGCCGGTAAAATCATTATTGTTTAACAGCAGTGATGAGTTATGGGAGAAATTGCTGATGTGGTTTGGGGATGGCGGCGTATTGTTAAAAGACAATTCTGATACTAATCAGAAATAATTTCAGTCTGTTCAGCCAATGATAATTTTAAATTCAGAATTAGGGGATGTTTAAGCCAGAAGAGATGAACAGAAAAAATGAATGAATTACCTGTAAAAGCCGGCCTTGATGTTCTGGCTGCCGATAATTTCCGGCAGTTGCAGAATAAAAATATTGCACTGCTCTGCCATCAGGCTTCGGTGGACAGTCAGTTCCACCATATTCTGGATCTGCTGGTGCCGCTGCATAAAAATAAAAGCTTGCATATTACTGCTGTTTTCGGGCCGCAGCACGGGCTTTGGGGCCATACACAGGACAATATGATCGAATGGGAAGGCTATTCAGAGCAGGGCAGCGGAATTCCAGTCTATTCCCTTTATGGCAAACTGCGCAAACCATCACCGGAAATGCTGAAGGAATGTGAATTGCTGATTGTGGATCTGCAGGATGTCGGGGCGCGCTATTATACATTTATCTGGACTATGGCGCTTTGCATGGAAGCCTGCAGTGAGCTTGGTATAACGGTAATGGTGCTGGACCGTCCCAATCCGCTTTCCGGGCACTTTACAGAAGGCACAGTATTGCAGCAGGAATTCAGCAGCTTTGTAGGGCTTTATCCGCTGCCGCTCCGGCACGGAATGACCATTGGGGAAATTGCCCGTTATCTGCAGGGGCGTTATTTCCCGGAACTGAATTTAGAAATAATTGAAATACAAAACTGGCATCGGGAATATTTTTTTCCGGCTTGCAAGCTGCCCTGGATTTTGCCCTCGCCTAATATTCCCTGCTGGGAGAGCACCCTTGTTTATCCCGGGATGTGTTTACTGGAAGGAACCAATCTGTCGGAAGGGCGGGGGACAACCCGGCCGTTTGAATTTTTTGGTGCTCCATGGATAAACGGGCGCAAAATGGCAGATGAATTGAATTTTCTTGACCTGCCGGGGGTCTGGTTCCGGCCTGTGCAGTTTCAGCCAACTTTTCAAAAATATGCGGGTGAAATCTGCGAAGGTTGTTTTATCCATGTGACAGATCCGATGGTTTTCCGGCCGGTACTTTCCGCAGTGGCCCTGCTGCAGCAAATTTTTAAATTGCGGCTCCGGCAGTTCCGCTGGAATCCTCCGCCATATGAATATGAGTATGAAAAACTGCCTTTTGATATCCTGGCAGGAAACGGCTGGCTGCGCCAGATGATAGAGAATCAGGCGGATTTAAAGGAAATATCCGGGCAGTTTAAAATTGAATTGCAGGCGTTTGAACCGCTGCGGAATCGATATCTGATTTACCGGGAATAAAACAATATACATTCCGCCACTACGCGGCTGTATATTGGCGGCCACCGCTTCCTGCACACATTCCGCTGCGTTGCAGCCTGAATTCATGAAAATCAGGTCTTTCGGTTTGCAAATAATTCGCAAAATTGTTGATGGGAAAAAGAGTTTGATCCCGCCCCTTCAGGGGGAAAATGTGTGTAGAATTATATAAAAAAGGCTGTCAAAAAAATGACAGCCTTTTTTTAAATGAAATGAATCGACAATCAGTATTTATTCCGCTGCCGGTAATGGGTGTGCAGTAATTCATGAGATTTATGTCCCAGCGGTTCCTGCAGAAAATCGGCATACAGTTTTTGTACTTCAGGATTTTCGTGGGATTTACGGAGCGTCATTTCCGCATCCTCCTGATAAATGGCTGCCGCCCGTTTCTGCCGGATATCCAGATCGGTGGGGATCGGCTGGCCGCCGCCGCCCAGGCAGCCCCCGGGGCAGGCCATTACTTCCACAAAATGGTAGGGGGAAGCGCCCTGGTCGAGCTGTGTCATCACCTGACGTGCATTTTTAAGCCCGTGAGCAACTGCAACTTTCAGTTCCACCCCTTCCAGAAAATTCCATTCTTCTTTGCAGCCGTCAATTTTAATACAGGCTTCCCGGACGCCTTCCATCCCGCGCACGGGTGCAATATTCAGATTTTCGAATGGTACCTCACGTCCGGTTACAATTTCATAAGCGGTTCGAAGTGCCGCCTCCATAACCCCGCCGGTGGCCCCAAAAATAACCGCGGCGCCTGTAGAGGTGCCCAATAAAGTATCGTACGGGGATTCCGGCAGGCTCTGAAAATTGTATCCGGCCTGTTTAATCATACGGGCCAGTTCGCGGGTAGTGAGCACAATATCCACATCCTGATAGCCGCTGGAATGCATTTCCGGGCGCTGCGATTCGAATTTTTTAGCCGTGCAGGGCATAATGGAAACCACAACCATATCTTTTGGATCGATTCCCGCTTTTTCAGCATAATAGGTTTTGGCGAGCGGCCCGAACATCTGCTGGGGCGATTTGCAGGTGGACAAATGATCCAGATGATCTGAAAATTCATGCTCAATATATTTGATCCATCCCGGAGAACAGGAGGTAAACATTGGCAGTGCCACGTCCTCTTT